>USQD01000008.1 GCA_900556795.1 uncultured Prevotella sp.
ATTTTTTACACTGATGGCAATTATATCCTCCAGATATTGGCATCAAGGGTTTTGGCTCCGCTTTTACCAAATAGCTTGCTGTTGATTTTCGAACGGATATTGGTTATTTGCTGCGACCCGACACCCAATAAAAGAGACAACTCAGAAGGGATGAAATGTAGTTTTACCAATATGGCTACAAGATATTCCCTGTCTGTTAATCTTTTGTCCGGAGCAGAAATGAAGCGGATAAAATCAGGCAGTTGCTTTTCGACCAATGATTTCAACTTTTCCCATTCGCTATCTGAGATCTTGCAACTCACTCCATTTGCCTGCGTATGGAAATGATTCACCAGTTCATTATCAAGCAAACTAATCTCCGTCATCCAGTTCTCATTTTCGCCAACCTGATGAAAAGAATTCAGAGCCAGATTCATCTGCTGGATTTCCTGTTCTTTCTTCTGCCGATACTGTTCAAAATTATTTTCTATCATTTTCAAATCGGCAACAGAACGCTTATACTCATCAAGCACCTTATTGTAGTCTGCGTTTATTCCAGCCAATACAGCCTTTCTCTGCTTCATCTGCTTGCGTTTGTATAAAAAGACAACAACTGCAACAAAAAACAAGACAACGACGCCCAATGCCATAGATAGCCACAACAGCTGATTCTCCGTCTGTGCTTTCAAGGCTCGCTGCTGGTAATGCTGATAATCATACATGGATTGTATATTATACATGGACTCCACTGTGCTATACCTGTAGGAAGAATCATTGGCATTGACAAACAGCTGGGCATACTTGGATATGGAATCAGGAATCCCCTTGAGCTGATAAGCAGTATGTAATCCTCCATAAGCCGCCTCTTTATGAGTGAATGTAATATGATCTGCCGTAAGAATCTTATGGAAATAACCAATACCCTCATCCACCTTGCCTATGCCGCAATAATATCTACCTATATTATAATATAAGAGTTCACTACCTCTACGAACCTGATTTGGGGTAATAAACTGATCTGCATTTTGCCGCATCATCTGGATATAATAACCTGCCCGCTTATAGTCTTTTCTATTAATATAGACATCTATGATAGCATTCAAACCATGATACATTTCTGTAACCAGCCCATTTTTTCTGCAGAAATGATGGGCTTTGAGGGAAATACTCAAGACAGAATCCGAATTGTCCAAGTCATAATAACCGCTAACCTGGTTGCGATAAGCAACCACTGCTGCCAATGTATCCTTAGCCATCCAAGCGTATTTAGCAGCAAGCTTCGCTTCTTTTATCGTCATCAGAGGAGAAGATTTTACACTATACAAATCTCCCATAGCGCCATGAATCCTAGCCAACAAGGCATAATCACACGAAGCACTTGTGGTATCAGCCAGCTCCACAGCCTTATAGTAGTTATCGAGAGAAGCAGGGGCATCCTGCAAATCCCGATACACGCAACCTAAAAGATAATATGCCAGCATTCGCTCATTGACAGAGCCGTGCCTGTCGTAATAGGCAACCACCCGCTTCATCACGCTATCTGTGGTAAAATCCACAAAGCTCTTGTTCATCGCCTTGGAATAGATCAGATCATAATGCATCTGTTGGGCCTTGCTCATATCAGGCTTCTGCGCCTTCAGACTATCAAGCATGGCTAAGGCTGTCTGTGCCGAATCCTGACAGACATCCATCAAACTATCAGCACTAGCCATCTTGGAATCCACAAAACGATTCCCGCCACATGAAACCAACAGAAACAAAACGGTTATGATACCTATTTGCAGAAAATTATAAGTTGTCTTTTTTCTCATCATTGCATATTTCAAACACAGAGGATTAAGCCTCTTTTCGCCCATAAAGGTACGAAAAATTTCCGAGACTACAGCATGTTTTGCGAACTATTACGAGTTAGTGAACATTATTAATATTTTAACTTCGTCCGACTTTTTAAAGTGGACTCATCAATGAATGATGCAAAAAATCCCATATCCTTATTGGCAGAAAGCAATAATAACATGGGATTCTTCTGTATATCTTAAATATCTTTTTCTTTATAAATCACATTATTAGCACCACTCGTAATCTTCAGAGCTTCAGGATGTTCCTCTATAAAACTATTAATGTGGCGAACTCGCTTCTCTTCGAGAATTTCATCGATGGCGATGAGGATACCAGTCTCCTCTACATCACCAAAGCCATAGTTGATGGCGGTACCGAAAAGCTTCATCGTTGGGCTCAGACTCATGTAGGCATTAACAAGAGGCGGGATATTATAACCCAACTTGCGAACCTCTCGGTTCAGGATGCGATAGTCTGCCTTGAAGTCATCTTCTGTAAAGATGGCGGCAAGCTCACTCTCTGGAGTCTCCAACTTCAATGGCTTCATCGGAATGACGAGGTTTTCCTTGTCATCGAAGTGCTTCTTCAGGAAATAGAGAATCATGTCACGGCCACGACGGATGTAAGATGGATACATCGTCATCTTGCCGAAGAAATACTTCACTTCCGGATAGAGTACCGTCAAGGCACCCAAACCATCCCACAGATTATCAAGGGCAAAGATGCTCTTGGTATTAGTGCGCACATTCTGATATTCCAATGATACAAACGAACGGCCCAACTCTACCGTATAAGGCATATATTCCTTCAGGAACTTGTCTGAGAAATGGAACATGTGACTGGTGGCAAGCTTAGGCTGCCCCTTTTCATCGAGCTGCCAGTCTTTACCCAGGAGATAACGGTAACCACCGATAATCTCATTAGCCTCCGGATTCCAAACGATGAGCTGCTTGTAGCAGTTGTCACCAAAATCGAATTCATCAAGGTCCATCGACTTACCTGTACCACCTCCCGCTTCACGGAAAGCGATTTCACGCAAACGTCCAATCTCTTTCAAGACATTAGGCGAATCATTGGCTGTCACAATGTAAATCTCATTGTGGCTCTTGTTTGTCATTCGAAGTTGCTTTTCTGGAGTCAGTTCGCTCTTAAGCAGCTCCTTATCAATCGGTTGGATGATTTCTTCTTCCATACTACTCTTCTCTATATATTCTATATAATTACGATATGATTTCTACAATTTTCTACTTGATACTACTAACTTTACAGTTTATAAACACTATCCTTCACATACTGCGCCCACTCGGTAGCCGACTTGCTGTGGTCGAAAGTCTGCCATGGAATCGGCTTGCCAATCGCAATACGGAAATGCTTGCCCACGTTCTTATACATCTCGTCTACCAGGAAAAGCATGGCGAGATTGAACGGCAGATGCTTGTCGCTGAAACGGGCTATGCGATAGAACCGCTCAGAGTTGCGCCCACCAAAGTGGATAGGCACAACATCACGATGATACTCCACACTCTTGGAAATGAACGTCTTTTTCCAAGGCAGGTCACGGATGGTTCCGTCTTCCTGCTTGCGGCTGTTCAAGCCGGCAGGGAACATCAACATGTGGCAATCGCTCTGGAAACCAGCCTCTACCATGCGAGGAAAGTCGCGGCTCTGTCGGCCGGTCTTGTTGATTCCGATGCTGACAGGTTTCAAGCCTGGGAGATTGAGCAGGAGGTCGTTGACCAGATAACGGAACTTGCCGTCATAATGCTGTCCGATGATGGAACCGAGACATACTCCGTCCTGTCCTCCCAACGGATGATTGGAAACGAAGGTATAGAGCTTGCCGTCATTCTTGTCTGGCAAGTTTTCCAGTCCCACGATTTCCACATCCATCTTCAGATAACGTACGCATTCGGTGAGCCATTCCGTTCCCGAAAGGTTACGACTTTCCCACAAGAACTTGTTGACCTCGTCCTCGTGAACAATCTTCTTGAGCCAGGAAACGAGGAATCGTGGAACGTATTTTGCCTTGCTTCCCATCTTGCTCTTCAGTATCTTATCTATGTCTATCGTTTTCTCTATAGAAATGCTCATGTCAAGTAAACTTATATAAGTAAGTGCAAAAATAACTCAACTTTTTCAAATACGTGCCATTTTTTGCGAAAATTTATCAAAAACAAGCAAATTTGCTACTTTTTCGGTTCATCAGGAGTGAAATTCGGGTATTTTCCGCTGTTTTACTACATCCAATCAAGGTTCATCATCAGAAGGAGAATTTTGACTAAAAGCAAGTTTTTTATGCCCTTTAATAAAATTTGTAGGTTAAAATAGGGTGTATGTGGGGAATTTTGTGTACCTTTGAACCCGATTTTACATAAAATATGTACATGTGCGTAATAAATAAGGAAATATGATAAAGACAGCAGAAACATACCACGTACCAGTGCTCCTCAAGGAGAGCGTTGACGGGTTGAATATTCAACCTGGCGGAATCTATGTAGACGTAACCTTCGGCGGAGGCGGACATTCCCGTGAAATCCTATCGCGACTCAGCGAGGGAGCCCATCTCTACAGCTTCGACCAAGATGCCGATGCGGAGCGCAACGTGGTAGCCAACCCTAACTTCACCTTCGTATGCTCCAACTTCAGATATCTGAAGAACTGGATGCGCTATTATGGAGTAGATGGGCTGGACGGACTCCTGGCAGACCTAGGAGTTTCAAGTCACCACTTCGATGACGAGACCCGTGGTTTCTCTTTCCGCTTCGATTCTCCATTAGACATGCGCATGAACAAGCGTGCTGGCAAAACCGCAGCCGACATCGTCAACGAATATGACGAAGCTGCCCTTGCCGACCTCTTCTATCTCTACGGAGAGCTGAAGAATGCACGCCGCATTGCTGCTGCCCTGGTCAAGGCTAGAGCAGCACAGAAGATAGAGACTACGAAGGACTTCATGGCAGCCGTGGAACCGCTTTTCAAGAGAGAACGGGAGAAGAAAGACATGGCTAAGCTCTTCCAGGCACTACGCATCGAGGTGAACCACGAGATGGACGCCCTGAAGGAAATGCTACGTTCTGCTACCGAACTGCTGAAACCAGGCGGAAGACTCTCTGTCATCACCTACCACTCACTGGAAGACCGCATCGTGAAGAATATGATGAAGGCAGGAAATCCGGAGGGCAAGGTTGTACAGGACTTCTTCGGAAGAATAGAAAGTCCTTTCAAGCTTATCAACAATAAGGTAATCATACCTGACGATGAAGAGCAGGAAAGAAATCCAAGAAGCAGAAGTGCCAAACTAAGAATTGCAGAAAAGAAATGAGTAACGAAGTAAACAAGGACATAGATCAGAAAGCAGACAACACCAAGGTTGAAGAACCATTGGAATCACTCAAGGAGGCGATTGTAAAACAGGCCATCGAAGAGGAGGAATCTGGTTCTTCCAACTTTACGCTGCGCAAGATTCTGGGTGGCGACATCTTGACCACTCAGATTATCCGCCGGCAGATATGGCTCGTCATACTCGTGGTGTTCTTCATCATCATCTATATCTCTAACCGATATAGCATCCAGAATGATATCATCGAGTTGGACAAACTACAAACGGAGCTGCAGGAGACCAAGTATAAAGCCTTGTCAGCCAGCAGCCAGATAACAGAGAAAAGCCGCGAAAGCAATGTACTCGACATGCTGAAGACCAACAAGGACAGTACCTTGCACATTGCGAGCCAACCTCCATACATTATTAACGTTCCAGAAGAATGAGTAAATTCGACCATAAGAAAGTAATGCCCCGTTTCAGCGCCATCGCCATCGTGATGTCACTCCTGGCGCTGGCTGTCGTCACAAAGTCGTTCTACATCATGACTGCCAAGCGCGACTATTGGCTGAAAGTGGCTGAGCGCCAAAAGAAAGACTCTGTGACCGTAAAGCCAAACCGAGGCAACATATTAAGTTGCACAGGACAGCTGATGGCAAGTTCATTGCCTGAATTCAAGGTATTCATGGACTTCAAGGCTCTGAAGATAGCCAACAACGATTCACTTTGGGATGCCAAGCAGGACTCCATCTGCCTCTGTCTCCACAAGATTTTTCCGGAGAGGAGCATAGAAGAGTTCAAGCGCAACCTCATAGAAGGACGTGCCAAGGAAAGCCGACACTGGCCTGTATACGAAAAGCGTGTTGACTACAATACATTCACAGAAATAAAAGCCATTCCTGTATTTCGCCTGAAATCCAACAAGGGAGGCTTTCACTGGGAAGAGTTCAATGCCCGAACACGCACCTACGGCTCTTTAGCCGGCCGTACCATCGGTGCCATGTTTGGTGCCAAGGATACAGCGAGATTCGGACTGGAACTGTCTTACGACTCCATCCTCCGAGGATCCAACGGTATCGTTCACCGCAGAAAGGTACGCGATAAGTTCCTGAACATCACCGACACTCCTCCTATCGATGGAGCAGACATCGTAACAACCATCGACGTGAGTATGCAGGACCTGGCAGAACGCTCACTGATAGAAGAGTTGAAAGAAATCAACGCCAACGTGGGTGTAGCCATCGTGATGGATGTACCTACGGGCGACATCAAGGCTATCGTAAACATGGAAAAATGTTTCGACGGCGAATACCGAGAGATTCACAACCATGCCGTGAGCGACCTGCTGGAACCGGGTTCGGTGTTCAAGCCTGCCTCTATCCTCGTGGCACTTGACGACGGAGTGGTTGACACTACATACCGTGTAGAGACGGCAGGAGGTATATGGCAGATGTACGGCAGAGACATGAAGGACCACAACTGGCGCAAGGGAGGATATGGAATGCTGACCCTGGCACAGACCCTGTGGTACAGTTCCAACATCGGTGTGAGCCGCATCATAGACGATCATTACAGGAACAACCCGGAGAAATTCGTGAAGGGAATCTATCGCACGGGTCTGCATGACGACCTGAAGATACCACTGGTGGGAGCCACTTCTGCTAGAATCAGAATGCCGCACAAGAACAGTCACGGACAATACGACAACTGGGCGAAGACCTCTTTGCCTTGGATGAGTATCGGATATGAGACACAGGTACCACCTATCTCTACCCTCACCTTCTACAACACCATCGCCAACAATGGCAAGATGATGCGCCCACGATTTGTAAGCAAAGTGGTAAAGAACGGAGAAACCATCATGGAATTTCCACCGGAGGTGATGCGTCCGCAGATAGCTAAGGAGAAAAGCATCAAGGAACTGCAAACTATCCTTGAACAGGTAGTAAGCGTGGGTCTCGGAAGAAAGGCAGGATCGCCTAACTTCAAGGTAGCCGGCAAGACAGGTACGGCACAGGTTTCGAAGGGAGCCGGTGGTTATAAGGCTGGAGGAACCAACTATCTGGTAAGTTTCGCAGGATATTTCCCTGCCGACAATCCACGCTACAGCTGTATCGTCTGCATCCAGAAATCTGGTCTTCCTGCATCAGGAGGAAGCATGAGTGGTAAGGTTTTCCACGACATCGCAGAAGGTATCATGGCGCAAAGTCTGAAACTTGATGTAAAAGATGCCAAAGACTCTGCATCCATATTCGTACCAGATGTCAAGGACGGCAACATCCTAGCAGCCGACTATGTCCTGACCCACCTGGGCATCAAGACCAATGTAAACTGGTCGGGCAGTTACGCCAACGGCAACCCAATATGGGGAAGGACCGAACGTTCCGGCAGCCGAAGCATGCGAATGATCAAAGAAAAGCAGTATAGCAAGAAAGCTGTACCAGACGTAAGCGATATGGGAGCCAGAGACGCCATCTTCATGATGGAAAGCCGAGGCATCAAGACCAAGATATACGGCAGAGGCAAGGTTACCAAACAGTCTCTTGAACCAGGATTACCGGTGAAGAAAGGTATGGTTTGCGCCATTTATCTGGAATAAGAAACAGGAAGACATGGCGGCACCATCCAGGTGCGCTCTGTCTATATATATAATAAGGTGTAATAAAACAAAAAAACATTATATGAAGTTACAAGAATTGCTCAAAAACATCCAGCCGGTTCAGATTATCGGAGATGTAGAAGTAGAGGTGTCGGGCATTAACATCGACTCTCGAAAGATTAAGGAAGGTCACCTGTTTGTTGCCATGAAAGGTACACAGGTCGATGGACACAAGTTTATTCCTAAGGCAATAGAGCTCGGCGCCAAGTCGGTATTGTGCGAAGACATGCCTGAGGACAAGACAGAGGGCGTAACTTACATTCAGGTAGAATCTACCGAAGACGCTGTAGGAAAAGTAGCTACACTCTTCTATGGAGACCCATCTAGAAAATTGAAATTGGTTGGCGTTACTGGTACCAATGGTAAAACTACCATCGCCACCTTATTATATAATATGTTCCGCAAGTTCGGACACAAGTGTGGATTGCTCTCTACCGTATGCAACTACATCGAAGATGAAGCTATCCCAGCTGACCATACAACTCCAGACCCTATCGAGCTGAACTATCTGCTCAGCAGAATGGTAGAGGCTGGCTGCGAATATGCATTTATGGAATGCTCTTCTCATGCCATCGCTCAGAAGCGTATCGGCGGTCTGCAGTTTGCCGGGGGGCTGTTCACCAACCTGACCCGTGACCATCTGGATTATCACAAGACCTTCGAGAACTACCGCAATGCCAAGAAGGCTTTCTTCGATGGTCTGCCTAAGACAGCCTTCGCCATCACCAATGCGGATGACAAAAACGGTATGATTATGGTACAGAATACCAAGGCTACTGTGAAGACCTACTCTACCCGCTCTATGGCAGACTTCAAGGCAAGAATCCTGGAATGTCACTTTGGTGGCATGTATTTGGAGGTAGACGGCAGAGAAGTAGGCGTACAGTTTATCGGCAAGTTCAACGTGAGCAACCTGCTCGCTGTATACGGTGCAGCCATCATGCTTGGCAAGAAGCCTGAAGATGTACTCGTGGTGATGAGTACCCTTCACAGCGTAAACGGACGCCTGGAACCTATCCAGTCACCAGAAGGCTATACAGCCATCGTTGACTATGCCCATACACCAGATGCATTGGAGAACGTATTGAACGCCATCCACGAAGTGCTCGACGGCAAGGGCGGCGAAGTAATTACCGTCTGCGGTGCCGGTGGAAACCGTGACAAGGGAAAGCGCCCACTGATGGCACAGGAGGCTGTAAAGCAGAGCGATAAGGTAATCATCACCAGCGACAATCCTCGTTTTGAAGAGCCACAGGACATCATCAACGACATGCTTGCCGGTCTCAATGCCCAGCAGATGAAAAAGGTAATCAGCATCGTAGACCGCAAAGAGGCAATCCGCACAGCCTGCATGATGGCAAAGAAGGGCGACGTAATCCTCGTTGCCGGCAAGGGGCATGAAGACTATCAGGAGATCAAGGGCGTGAAGCACCACTTTGATGACAAGGAAGTGATTCGCGAAATCTTCGGTATCAAGTAGTAATATCATCAATTAGAAAAAGAGAAAAGAACAATGTTATACTATCTTTTTAGATTTCTGGAACAGTGGGGCATCTCCGGTTCTCACATGTGGGGCTACATCTCATTCCGTGCCCTGCTCGCACTGATATTGTCATTGGTTATTTCTGCCTGGTTCGGAGAGAAATTTATCAAGTTTCTCAAGAGCAAACAGATTACTGAGACTCAGCGTGACGCCAGCATCGACCCATTCGGTGTGAAAAAAATCGGCGTACCTTCCATGGGTGGTGTCATCATCATCCTAGCTATTCTCGTACCGGTATTGCTGCTCGGAAGATTGCGCAACATCTACCTTATCCTGATGATTATCACCACCGTATGGCTCGGTTTCCTCGGAGGAATGGACGACTTCATCAAGATTTTCAAGCGCGACAAGGAGGGTTTGAAGGGTAAATACAAGATTGTAGGCCAGATAGGTATCGGCCTCATCGTGGGTCTGGTGCTCTGGGGATCTCCTGACGTAAAGATGAATGAGAACCTAGCCATTGAGCAACAGGGACAGGAGACGGTGGTAAAACACCGCACGGAGGCGAGAAAATCGCTGAAGACCACGATTCCATTCGTCAAGGGACATAACCTGGACTATTCCAGCATCACCAGCTTCTGCGGTAAGTACAAGGTTGCAGCAGGCTGGATTCTCTTTGTGATTATGACCATCTTCGTGGTTACAGCCGTTTCCAACGGTGCCAACCTCAATGATGGTATGGACGGAATGTGTGCCGGAAACTCCGCCATCATAGGTGTGGCACTAGGCATACTTGCGTATGTGTCTTCGCACATCGAGTTTGCCGCCTACCTCAACATCATGTATATCCCTGGCTCTGAAGAGCTGGTGGTTTTCTTCTGCGCCTTTATCGGGGCCCTCATCGGTTTCCTCTGGTACAACGCCTACCCTGCTCAGGTATTCATGGGCGACACCGGTTCTTTGACCATCGGTGGTATCATCGCCGTGGGCGCCATTATCATCCATAAGGAACTGATGTTGCCTATTCTCTGCGGAATCTTCTTCGTAGAGAGCCTCAGCGTAATGATGCAGGTTTATTACTACAAGCTAGGTAAGCGCAAGGGAATCAAGCAGCGCATCTTCAAGCGCACTCCAATACATGACAACTTCCGAACCCAGGACAGCCAGCTGGACCCTGACTGCAAGTACTTATGGAAGAAGCCTCGTAACTGCTATCACGAGTCGAAGATTACCATCCGCTTCTGGATTGTAACCATCATTCTGGCGGCATTGACCATCATCACATTGAAGATTAGATAATAAACAGGCTCGTAGCAGCCTGAACAGATAAAAACAAGAACAATGAGTAAAATTGTAATTTTAGGAGCTGGCGAGAGCGGAGCAGGTGCTGCCGTGCTGGCCAAGAAAGAGGGATTTGAGGTCTTTGTATCTGATATGTCTAAGATCAAGGACAACTACAAGAAGTTGATGGACGACCACAATATCGAGTGGGAAGAAGGTCATCACACAGAAGAGAAAATCTTAGATGCCGACGAAGTTATCAAGAGTCCGGGTATTCCTAAGGAAGCACCTATGATTCAGAAACTGATGGCTAAAGGCACTCCTATCATCAGCGAAATAGAGTTTGCCGGTCGTTATACCGATGCCAAGATGATCTGCATCACAGGAAGCAACGGAAAGACTACCACAACTTCTCTGATATATCACATCATCAAGTCGGCTGGCTATGATGTAGGCTTGGCTGGCAACATCGGAAAGAGTCTGGCGCTGCAGGTGGCTGAGACTCCTCACAAATATTATGTCATCGAGCTGAGCAGTTTCCAGCTCGACAACATGTATGAGTTCCGTGCCAACGTGGCTATCCTGCTCAACATCACTCCAGACCATCTGGACCGCTATGAGTTCAAGATGCAGAACTATACCGATGCCAAGATGCGCATCACACAGAACCAGACAGAGGAAGACAGCTTCATCTTCTGGAACGACGACCCTATCGTTACTAAGGAGTTGGCTAAGTACAACCTCAAGTCACACCTCTGCCCATTCTCTGAATTCAATGAGGACGGTTGTGTGGGCTACATTGAGGACGGCAAGTACAAGCTCAACTTCCCATCAGCCTTCGAAATGCCACAGACAGACATGAGTCTCCGCGGTAAGCACAATATCTACAACAGTCTGGCTGCAGGTTTGGCTTGCAACATCGTAGGCATCGACCACGAGACTCTGCACAAGGGTCTCAGCGACTTCCCTGGCGTAGAGCATCGTCTGGAGAAGGTGGGCAAATTCCAGGGCGTCTACTATGTAAACGACTCAAAGGCAACCAATGTGGATGCCTGCTGGTATGCGCTGGAGAGCATGACTACCCCAACCATCCTTATCATCGGTGGCAAGGACAAGGGAAATGATTATAACCAGATCAAGGACCTGGTGAAGGAGAAATGTGCAGGTATCGTATACCTGGGAGCTGACAATCAGAAGTTGCACGACAACTTTGATGCACTCGGCATCCCTGTTCGTGACACCCACAGCATGAAAGACTGCGTGGCAGCCTGCCAGGAATTAGCAAAGCCAGGCGACACCGTATTGCTCAGCCCATGCTGCGCAAGCTTCGACCTGTTCAAGAACATGGAAGACCGTGGCGAGCAGTTCAAGGCATTGGCAAGAGCCATCGGAGAATAACTTATTACTTTGCAGGAATTTAGAGATAGGACAATTAGGAAATGAACAATAAAACCATAGGCAACATATTCAAGGGAGACAAGGTTATCTGGATGATATTCTTCTTCCTTTGCATGATAAGTATCATAGAGGTATATTCTGCCTCCAGCTCTTTGACATATAAGACCGGTAACTATATGGCACCTGTCATCAGGCATATAGGACTGTTGGGGCTCGGCTTGCTTACCATGATATGTATGCTCAAGGTGAAGTGTAAGTTCTTCAAGATTGTGACGCCATTCATGCTTGCCCTATCCTTCGTCTTACTCCTCTGGGTGCTCGTAGCTGGTCAATCAACCAACGGCGCCTCCAGATGGATAAGTCTGGCAGGTATCAACTTCCAGCCATCAGAGATAGCCAAAGGAGCCGTCGTATTAGCCGTAGCACAAATTCTGAGTGCAATGCAGACAGAACATGGAGCAGAGAAAAGAGCATTCAAATACATTCTGATTGTCTCCAGTGTTTTCGTCGCTCTCATCGGATTGGAAAACCTTTCTACCGCCATGCTGCTATGTTTCACCATCTTAAGCATGATGATCATAGGCAGAGTACCGATGCGACAGATAGGCAAACTGGTGGGAACAGCGCTTATAGCCATCTGTGTTCTCTTTGCCAGCATCATGATAGTTGGTAAAGACAAGGGCGATACGGCTAAGCCGGAAAATTCTCTGACAGAGAAGGTTGCGCAAGACGAAAAGGAAGAAACGGGCGTAGTAGACAAGCTGTTCCATAGAGCAGATACCTGGAAAGCCCGTATTGACAAATGGACTAGTTCCAAAACGATAGCACCAGAAGATGTAGACCTGGACAAGGATGCACAGGTGGCGCATGCCAACATCGCCATAGCCTCATCCAACATCGCGGGAAACGGACCGGGCAACTCTGTAGAACGAGACTTTCTATCGCAAGCCTACTCAGATTTCATCTATGCCATCATCATCGAAGAAATGGGTATAGAAGGAGCCATCTTTGTGGCTTTGCTTTATATTTTCCTACTGTTCAGGGCAGGAAGAATAGCGAACAGATGTGAGAACAATTTCCCGGCATTCCTATGCATGGGACTGGCGATACTGCTGGTAATACAGGCATTGTTCAATATGCTTGTAGCAGTGGGACTTGCACCGGTAACCGGACAGCCGCTGCCACTTATCAGCCGAGGTGGAACATCCACCGTTATCAACTGTCTATATCTTGGCATCATTCTGAGCATCAGCCGTACTGCAAAAAAGAAAGAAGGGGCTCAAAACATGCCAAATTCTGACAAAATAGCTGTTGCATAAAAAAAAGTATAATTAATTAAGCAAAAAATGCCATTAAATGGATTTTTTTGCTTACCTTTGCGTTGGATTTATTGACCTTAGGGTCAGCAAACTAGAATGGATATGAATAATGAACTAAGAATTATCATAAGCGGAGGCGGCACAGGTGGTCATATATTCCCTGCCGTATCCATCGCAAATGCCATCAAGGCGAAACGCCCTGATGCTAAAATTTTGTTTGTAGGAGCACTCGGCAGAATGGAAATGCAGCGTGTTCCTGCTGCAGGTTATGAAATTAAAGGATTGCCAATCTGCGGCTTCGACAGAAAGCATCTGCTCAAAAATGTCGCTGTACTCTTCAAGATATGGAAAAGTCAGCACATGGCTAAGAACATCATCAAGAACTTCAAGCCAATGGCGGCTGTAGGAGTGGGCGGCTATGCCAGTGGACCTACTCTCAACGTTTGCGCCAGCAAAGGTATTCCTTGTCTCATTCAGGAACAGAACTCATACGCAGGTGTTACCAATAAGCTTTTGGCCAAGAAGGCAGAAAAGATTTGCGTGGCTTACGAAGGAATGGAGCGTTTCTTCCCAGCCGACAAAATTATCATGACGGGTAACCCTGTCAGACAGAATGTGCTTGACTCTACTATCAGCAAGGAAGAGGCAAGAAAGCAATTCGGACTCGACCCGGAGAAGAAAACCATCCTGCTCGTCGGTGGTAGTCTCGGAGCTAGAACCATCAACGAGAGTATACTCCAGCACCTTGACTTGGTGAAGGAAAGCGGAGTGCAGTTTATCTGGCAGACAGGTAAGTACTACAATGCTGCTATCATGGAGCAACTCAAGGGTAAAGAATTGCCGATGCTCAAGGTAACAGACTTCATCAGCGACATGGGTGCAGCTTACAAGGCAGCTGACCTGGTTATAAGCCGTGCCGGCGCCAGCAGCATCAGCGAGTTCTGTCTTATCGGCAAGGCTGTCATCCTGGTTCCGAGCCCTAACGTAGCAGAAGATCACCAGACCAAGAATGCCATGGCATTGGTGAACAAGGATGCAGCAATCTACGTCAAGGACGCAGATGCACCAGAGGTACTGCTGAAGAAAGCCATTGAAACAGTGAAAGACGAAGCCAAGCTCGCCTCACTCTGTGAGAATATTAAGAAATTAGGATTAAAGAACTCTGCCGACGTCATCGCCGACGAAGTCATCAAATTAGCAACAAAGTAATGGAAATCAAAGATATTAAAGCAGTTTATTTTGTAGGAGCTGGTGGCATTGGTATGAGTGCCATCGCAAGATACTTTCTCAACAAGAAGTTGGTAGTAGCAGGATATGACAAGACGCCATCTAATCTGACTCATGAGTTGGAGAAAGAGGGAATGCTCATTCACTACGAGGAAAACGTAGACCTGATTCCTGAAGCATGCAAGGATGCAAAGACAACATTGGTTATCTTTACACCAGCTATTCCTGCAGAACACAAGGAACTGGTTTTCTTCCATGAGAACAACTTCACCATCGAGAAGCGTGCACAGGTTTTAGGAACATTGACACGTACTCACAAAGGATTGTGCGTAGCTGGTACTCACGGCAAGACATCAACTTCTACCATGTGTGCCCATATCATGCACCAGAGTCACGTTGACTGCAATGCCTTTCTCGGAGGAATCTCCAAGAACTATGGTACCAACTACATTCTCTCAGACAAGAGCGACTTCGTAGTCATCGAGGCAGATGAGTTTGACCGCAGTTTCCATTGGTTGCGCCCATGGATGAGTGTCATCACATCTACAGACCCTGACCACCTCGATATTTATGGCACCAAGGAAGCTTATCTTGAAAGCTTCCGCCATTATACGGAATTGATTCAGCCAGGCGGTGCTCTTATCATCCACAAGAATCTGGAGATGAAGCAGCACGTACAGGACGGTGTCAAAATATATGAATATAGTCAGGACGAAGGTGACTTCCACGCAGAAAACATCAAGATAGAGAATGGCGGAATCACATTCGATTTCATCTCTCCTATCGAGAATGTAACTGGCGTAGAGCTCGGTCAGCCAGTGCCAATCAACATCACCAACGGTGTAGCAGCCATGGCTATGGCGCAGCTGAACGGCTGCACAGCAGATGAGCTTCGCAACGGCATGAAGACCTACGGCGGCGTAGACCGTCGTTTCGACTTCAAGATAAAGAACGACAAACACGTATTTCTATCAGACTATGCACATCATCCAAAGGAGATTTACCAGAGTGCAAAGAGTATTCGTGAGCTCTACAAAGATCGCAAGATTACAGCTATCTTCCAGCCACATCTCTATACCCGCACCCGTGACTTCTACAAGGATTTTGCCAACAGTTTGAGTCTCCTCGATGAAGTGATACTCTGCGACATCTACCCAGCTCGCGAACAGCCAATTCCTGGAGTAACATCCAAGCTGATTTACGACAACTTGAAGCCAGGTGTAGAAAAGAGCATGATTCACAAGGAAGATGTACTTGACTTGGTAAAGAACAGGGATTTCGATGTACTTGTTGTATTAGGAGCTGGCGACTTAGACAACTACGTACCACAAATTACAGAGATTCTTGAAAAGAAATAAATGCATATCCATAACATCAGAGAATAAATGCATATCAATTGGAAGAAAATCACAATCATCACACTAGACCTTATCATAGGTACATATCTAGTGTTTGCCTTCACCAAGTTTAACAAACCTGATGAAGCAAACCTGGTATGCACTAAGGTGAACATCAACATACAAGACGAGATGACCAATGGTTTTCTGAATGCGAAGGAAATCAAGAAACGACTGGAGATAAACAAGCTCTATCCACTGGCAAAGCCACTGAAGGAAGTGAATGCCAGAATGATAGAGGAATCGTTAAAGACCAGTCCTTTTGTAAAAACGGCAGAATGCTATAAGACCCAAGAAGGTCTGGTAGATATCTATCTCACCCAACGCATGCCAATTGTAAGAATCAAGAGCATCAACAATGAAGATTATTACATAGACGATCACTATCAGATTATGCCCAACACCAACTATACGAGCGATATCATCATCGCTACCGGGTATATCAACAAGTGGTTTGCCCAAAAATATATCTCATTACTAAGCAAAGCTCTGATGACTAATGAATTGTGGAGAAACCAGATAGAACAAATAAATGTGCTGCCCGACAGAGGCATTGAGCTAGTGCCACGAGTGGGCAACCACATTATATATCTAGGCTGCTTGCCGGAGACCAATCACATTGAAAAGAGGGAAGAAAATATCAATGAATTCGTCAAGAGAAAGATGGACAGATTGGAGAAATTCTACAAGTATGGCCTCTCACAAGCAGGTTGGAACAAGTACTCATATATAAACATCGAGTTCGACAACCAGATTATTTGCACAAAGCATCACAATAGCTAATTTAAAATTGAAACAGAAAAGATAATATAAGAACTATGCCAAAGGAATTTATTGTAGCTATCGAACTTGGTTCATCCAAGATGACAGGTATAGCAGGTCAGAAGAATTTAGATGGTAGCATCACCGTACTTGCTATCGTCGAGGAGAACTCATCTTCTTGCATCAGAAAGGGAGTCATCTACAACATCGACAAGACCTGCCAGTGCCTAACAAGCATCATCAAGAAATTGAAGAATATCTTGAAGCAAGATATTGCTCAAGTTTATGTGGGCGTAGGAGGACGATCAATACGCAGCATCAAGAATGTTATCGTAAAAGACTTGCCAGGTAATTCCATCATATCTCAAGAAATGATCAACGAAATCATGGACGTAAACCGCAACATGACATATCCTGATCAGGAGATTTTAGATGCAGCAACACAAGAATATAAAATAGATAACCAATTCCAGACAGACCCAGTCGGCATACAGTGCAACCATCTGGAAGGTATCTTCCTGAACATTCTTTGGCGCAAGAATTTCTACAATAACATCAATACATGTTTCGAAAATGCCAACATCCCTATCGCTGAGATGTATCTCGCACCTTTGGCTATGGCAGACAGCGTTCTCAACGACTCTGAAAAACGTGCAGGATGTATGTTGGTAGATTTAGGCGCCGACACAACAACAGTCTCGGTATATTATAAAGGTATCCTCCGTCACTTGTCTGTCATCCCATTGGGTAGCAGCAACATTACAAAGGACCTTACATGCCTGCAGATAGAAGAGACTGATGCTGAAAACATGAAATTGAAATATGCTAAAGCATACACCGACATCAGCAATATAGACCCAACTCTCAACTACCAGATTGATAGAGACCGATACGTAGAGAGCAAGAAGTTTATCGAAATTGTTGAGGCTCGTGTTGAGGAAATTGTAGAAAACGCCTGGTTCCAGGTTCCGGTTGAGTATTCTGACAAGCTGATGGGAGGTATCATTCTGACTGGCGGTGGCAGCAACATGCCGGAAATCGATAAGGTATTCAAGACACATACCCATATCGAAAAGGTTCGCATCGCCAAATTTGTCAGCCAGACCGTGAATTCTAAAGACCCAAAGATCACCAATCACAACGGTATGATGAATACCGTATTGGGATTGTTGGCTAAGGGTAACATGAACTGTGCGGGCAACGAAATTGGCACTGATCTCTTCAGCAATACAGAGACTACTCCTATCAACGACCAGCATAAGACACCAAGAAATCCAAACGAAACTGTTGGTACAGGTGTCGTTCTTACCGCTGCTGAAAAACAAAAGGCAGAGGAAGAAGCTAAACGCAAGAAAGAGTTGGAAGAGGAAGAAGAAAGAAAGGCTGCAGAGGAAGAAGCAGCTAAACAGGCAAAAGAAAGAAAAGAGAATAGCCTCCTCCACAAGATGATGAGAGGTATCAAGAGCTTCGTTAGAGACACTATCTCTGAGGAAGAGTAGAAAGAATGAGTAATATAATAATAATATTAAGACCATACAATTATGCTAGATAATAACAATTCACCACATATTCTTGACTTCGGTGAGCCTGAGAAAGAAAACAGCATCATCAAGGTGATTGGTGTTGGTGGTGGCGGCGGTAACGCTGTAAACCATATGTATCGAGAAGGCATCCACGATGTGAGTTTTGTGCTTTGTAATACTGATAATCAAGCACTCAACGATTCCCCTGTACCTGTACACCTGCAGTTAGGAAAGGAAGGACTTGGAGCCGGCAACAAGCCAGCCAAAGCCCGCCAAGCGGCAGAAGAGACTCTGGAAGACATCAAGAATATGCTCAACGATGGTACCAAAATGGCATTTATCACTGCCGGAATGGGTGGTGGTACCGGTACAGGTGCAGCTCCTGTCATCGCCAGAGTAAGTAAAGAACTGGGTATTCTTACAGTAGGTATCGTTACCATTCCTTTCCGCTTTGAAGGCCCTAAGAAAATCGACCAGGCTCTTGATGGTGTAGAGGAGATGTCTAAACATGTAGATGCCTTGCTGGTTATCAACAACGAGCGTCTTCGTCAGATTTATCCAGACCTCGCAGTACTCGATGCATTCGGCAAGGCCGATGATACATTGAGCGTTGCTGCCAAGAGTATCGCAGAAATCATTACCGTTCATGGACTCATCAACCTCGACTTCAACGATGTGAAGACTGTATTGAAGGATGGTGGTGTAGCTATCATGAGTACTGGTTATGGTGAGGGAGAAGGTCGTGTAAAGAAGGCTATAGAAGATGCCTTGAATTCACCATTGCTCAACGATAATGATGTATTCAACTCTAAGAAGATTCTGTTGAGCATAGCATTTGCCAGCGAGAAGAAGGACAATCCTGGCTTGACAATGGATGAGATGAACGACGTCAACGATTTCATGGAGAAGTTTGGTGACGACTTTGAATTGAAATGGGGATTGGCAATCGACCCAGAATTGGGTAGCCGAGTTAAGGTTACCGTTTTGGCAACAGGATTTGGACTCGAGGATGTAGAAGGCATGAACCGCCATCTTAAGAAACATACAGAAGAAGAATCACGTCGCCTTGCTGAGGAAGAAGAAAAGAGAGCCGAAAGAGAAGACAGACGTAAGCGTTATTACGGCTCTGACGGTAATACCACTCAGTACAAGCGCCATCCTCACATCTTCCTGTTCCGTCAGGAGGATCTCGACAACGAAGACGTTATCCTACAGGTAGAAAACACACCTACCTATAAGCGTACTCGCCAGACCCTCGAAGAAATCCGAAATATCGCTTCAGGCAATACAGAGTCTAAAGACGATAACAACGGAGATGCAGCAGCTGTACAGGGAGTCATCAGCTTTGCTTAAGCATGGCTGCAGACAACTAAGCAAACAGCTCCTTGAGAACGGAAAAACTCTTCATTTCCGGGAAACCGGGAACATGGAGTCTGAAATATTCAAGAATCACCTCTACACATCTGTTTCTTTCCACACGAGACATTGTGTAGAGGTGCATTGTTTTATACTCCAAACGAAACAGAGCTACCAGGCGCAAAGAATCCTCCTTATTTAAATAATGTACGTGCGTAGGGACATAAGGTACAAAACAGCCATCAACCAAATCAAAATAATCACCATTCATCCCACTTTCTATATTAGGCGAAAAACCTAAAAAGGAAGTCAGGCGAATCATAAAGACAATGTGAAAGTTGGAAAAACTCCCCTCTACTCTATCCAACCATTCAATACTATCCTGCATAAAAAGATAAAGCGAGGCATTGGCTTGCTCATTTCTCGTAGTATAAGTCAACAACTCAGCCAAGAACATGGAAATACCCAATTTATAAGGAGAGAAAGGTATGTCTATAAAGGCATAACCGATGGAAGCCTCCTTGATACGTTGAAGATTAGACTTGGGACGATAATCAAATTCCAAATGCAATATCATCATGGGTTGAAACAACTGACGCTTCAGTCTACTCTTAGAAGACTTGGGTATACGAACCATAAAAGACAGTCTACCCAACTTTTCTGTGAAAAAATCCACGATAAGTTGAGCATCCCCATACTTGATTGCCTGCAACACTATTGCCCTAGTTTTTACTTCCATTTTTGTCAAATATACTAAAAAACAGGGCAAAATTACAAAAAAAAGCGCATTTAGAGAAAATTTTAGGGAAAAAATTTGCAGGAACCAAATAAATGTTGTAACTTTGCACCCGCAAAACAGCAATGGTCCCTTCGTCTATCGGTTAGGACGAGAGATTTTCATTCTCTAAAGAGCAGTTCGACTCTGCTAGGGACT
>USQD01000009.1 GCA_900556795.1 uncultured Prevotella sp.
AAGAATTTTTATAAAGGAAAAAACGTTCCTAGAAATGTAAATTTACAACTCTAGGAACGTTCATATAGGAATATACTTACGTTGGCAACGAAAGTACTTTCATCAGGTAACGAAGCTACTTGCGTTTTAGAATTCAAGTATCATCGTCTGGCGAGGACGAAGCTTCACGTTCTTGTTAATCAGAACGGTACGGCCATTCGTTACATCCGTAGCCTTCTCAGCATTGCCGATAATCTCTGCATAGCGGGAAACATTCAGTTCGTTGGCTTCCTTCTTGCCATTGATGATGGTCATCACGTTCTTTCCCTTATACTGGCGGGCAATGACATACACACCCTTCTGCGGACAGAACTGAGTCTGCTTGCCCTTGGTGACAACTTCGTTGCCCTGGCGCCAATGCAATAATCGGCTGAGCCAATCGAACATTTGGTTCTCTGCCTGTGTTCTACCCTCTGCTGTAAATGCATTGTGCTTGTCACCAGCCCAACCGCCTGGGAAATCCTTGCGCACGTTGCCATCGGTTACGCTCTTGGTACCATTCATCAACACCTCGGTTCCGTAATAGAGCTGTGGGGTGCGGTTGACGGTCAAGAGAAGTGCCAAAGCCTGCTTCAATGCCAGAGTATCCTTGCCTTCACCCAGGAAACGGTCGGTATCGTGGTTCTCTATGAATGCCATCACGCTCTTTGGGTTCGGATAGAGATAATCGTAGCAGAATACATTGTAGAGACGGTTCATGCCGTTCCACCAGTCATCGGTCTCCTCTTTCTTTGCACTGTTGATGCGGTCGAAGAAGGCGAAATCCATCACGGTTGGCAGATAACTGTTCTTCTCAGAAAGTTTGTTGTCCTTCTGCCATGCGGCGGTATAGGCAGGCTCGGTTACCCAAGTCTCGCCCACGGTATTGAAGTGAGGATATTCCTCGCCCAGCACCTTCATCCAGTGAGCCATCGCATCACGGTCGGCGTATGGATAAGTATCCATGCGGATGCCATCGATGCCAACAGTCTCAATCCACCACTCACTGTTCTGAATCAGATATTTGATGACGTGCGGATTGCGCTGGTTCAAGTCTGGCATACTTGGCACAAACCAGCCATCCACGGTTTCAGTAAGATCTACCTTGCTGGCGTATGGGTCGAGCACAGGAGTCAACTTATAACTGGTTTGCAGATACTTGTCGTTCACCTTGGCAGCACCATCCACGGTTCCTATCTTCTTCTGATGCTCCGGTGTCTGATTTTCCGGAGCAAGCCATTCCGGAGCATTGAACCAATCCTTCGATGGCATATCGGCTACCCAAGGATGATCGAAACCGCAGTGGTTGAAAATCATATCCATCACCACCTTCAATCCCTTCTTGTGAGCCTCAGCAGTAAGTTGCTTATACTCTGCATTGGTTCCGAAGCGTGGATCTACACGATAGTAATTGGTGGTAGCATAGCCATGATAGGTACTGTTCTTACCATCATTAGGACTGTCATTCTCCAAGACCGGAGTAAACCACAGGGCGGTTACGCCCAACTGGTTGAAATAATCCAGATGCTGGCGGATTCCCTCCAGGTCGCCACCATGACGAAGACTTGGCGCCGTGCGGTCGCAGGTTTTGTCACGCATGTTCTTGAATGCATCGTTCTTCAGATTGCCATTGGCAAAGCGGTCGGGCATCAGCATGTAGAGCACATCCTCGTTAGAGAAACCGATGCGCTTGTCACCCGCCATCTCACGGTTCTTCAACACATACTTCACCTTCTTCGACTGCTTGCCCTGTTTGAAATTGAGCGTCATCTCTCCTGCCTTGGCACCATCGAGATTGAGATAAACAAGGAGATAGTTAGGAGAATCGAGGCGGGCGATGCTATCCACCTTCACACCCGGATAATCTACCGTAACATCGGCATTCTTGATATCCTTTCCATACACCATCAGCTGGAGCGAAGCATCCTTCATGCCCACATACCAGTCGGTAGGTTCAATGCGGCTTACATTGACTGCCGCATTCATACTTATTGCGCTACCCATAAGCACTAATGAAGCTATTATCTTTTTCATATTTACACCTTATTATATATATAGACTATTTCTGATAAAGAATCAAGGCAGACTGAGGGGCAACCTCTACTTCCTTGCCAGAGATGAAGCCCAGACCTTCCTCGTTGATAACACCATTGCAGCAAGCCACGGTGTAATTGCCCTCAGGAATCAGCATCTTCCTTGCCTGCTTGTTGAAATTATAAATGACGATGATCTGCTTCCAGGCATCAATGCCCTCCAGGCTCTTGAGCTGGAAACCTACGAGGCAAGTCTGCTTGTTGCCATTGGCATCCTGACTAGGCAGGAACTCCAGATGCTGACGCACCTTATCGCCTGTAGAAAGACGGAAGGCTGGATGGTTCTTGCGGAGCTGAATCAGATTCTTATAGAAGGCGAATGCCTGTGGATACTTCTGCAGATTGGTCCAGGTAAACTGGTTGATGCTGTCTGGAGAGTTGAAGCTGTTGTGAACCCCCTTCTTGTCGCGGAGCATCTCCTCACCGGCAAGGATGAAAGGTACACCCTGGGAAGTGAAGACGCAGGTCTGTGCAAGCTGGTCGATGCGGAGCAACTCGGCTGTACGCATCTCTTCAGGAATATTCTTATCCGTCAGAGATGGGATGCTTGCCTTCAATCTATCTACCAGACACATATCGTCGTGGCAGCTTACATAACTGATCTGCTCGGTTGGATTGTTGGTCCAAGGCTTCTTGTCATAGTTCACCTTGGTCATATCCACCTGCGGATGAGCGATGCCACCCACGATACCGAACTTCAGACTCTCCTCCTCGCCAGGAAGACCAGCCAGGAGCGCACCCTTATGGTCATCAGAGAAAGGACCACGGAGTGCATCACGCATATCATCGCTGAAGGCGCCGATGCCCTTGAGCTGCTGGGTATTCGCCTTCACCGCCAGTTTCTCGGTAGGATAAGCACAACTGCCTGCACTCCAGCCCTCACCATAGATATAGATGCTAGGATCGATGCGGTTCACCATCTCACGGATAGCCTGCATGGTCTCGATATCGTGAACACCCATCAGGTCGAAGCGGAATCCGTCAATATGGAATTCATCAATCCAGTACTTCACGCTCTCCAGCATAAACTGGCGCATCAAAGGCTTTTCTGATGCGGTCTCGTTGCCGCAGCCTGAACCGTCGCTATACTTTCCATCCTTGGTCTTGCGATAGTAATAATCAGGATAAGTACGCTGGAAGTTGCTGCCATTGATATCGAAGGTGTGATTATACACGGCATCGAAAATCACTCGGATGCCTGCCTTGTGAAGCGCCATCACCATCTCCTTGAACTCCTTGATGCGGGTTCCCGGAGCATAAGGGTCGGTACTGTAACTACCTTCCGGCACATTATAATTCTTGGGATCGTAACCCCAGTTGAACTGAGGCTTATCAAGCTTGGTTTCATCTACTGAAGCGTAATCAAACACCGGCTGGAAATGAATGGCATTGATGCCGAGGTTCTTGAGATATTCGATAGCCTTAGGTTCGGTAAGGGCGAGATACTTGCCCTGATACTTCAAACCCGATGTAGGAGAAATAGAGAAATCACGTACGTGGAGTTCGTAGATGACGAGGTCGGCTGGCGACTGGATGGCAGGGCGCACATCCTTGTCCCATCCCACAGGGTCGGTATCATACAAATCAACGATAGCACCACGATTTCCGTTGACGCCTACTGCCTTAGCAAATGTACCCGGAGTCTCACCCTTACCGATATCGAAGGTATAGAACTTACCCTTCAGGTCGCCCTTCACGGTAGCCCCCCATCGTTCATCGCCCATTTTCTTCATCTTCAGTGTCTTGTAAGCCTTACCACCCTGTCCGTTCTTATAGAGACGGATGGTAACAGAAGACTTGTCTGCTGTTGGGGCATTGAGAACGAACATGGTTTTCTCCTTGGAATACATCATCTCATTAAATGTCTGCTGAGCACTCAATGAAGTTGGTAAAATCGATGCTGTCAATGCTGCAATTATTAGTTTTTGGATATTCATTATCTATATTGTTAATTGAATCTATATTATTAAATGGGTAGTTGCCAAATAGAACAGAAAAGGAGTTTAGGAAAGAAATCAGAATCTTCCCTAAACTTCTACTTTTCTATGTTTCTAATCATTATTTAGCGAGCAATGAGATGGCGAAACCACCACCACGTGCTTCTTTAATCTTCAAGACATCACCCTTCTTCACAGTCTTGTGGATGATCTGGTAAGATTTAGGATTCTTCTCGTAATCGGCATTCTTGCCGTCCTGATAGATAGCGCAAGCATACTTCTTACCCTTATCGAGGAAATCGAGCTTTACTACAGATGTACGGGCTGCATCGGTCTTACCACCAACAAACCAGTTGTCAGTGCCCTTTGCCTTGCGGGCTACGGTGATATACTTAGCTGGCTCTGCCTCCAGGTACTTGGAGTCGTCCCAGTCGCAAGCTACGTCGCGGATGAACTGGAAGGCATCGTCATACTTCTCATAATGCTCTGGAAGATCAGCTGCCATCTGCAAAGGACTGTACATCACGAGATAGAGAGAAAGCTGACCACAGAGTGTGGTATGAACATAGCTCTTGTTGTTGCTCCACTCAGAAAGCTTAGTCTCGAAGATACCAGGAGTGTAATCCATCGGACCACCCTGCAGACGGGTGAATGGCAACATCACGGTGTGATAAGGCTTGCTGCCGCCAAATGCCTCGTACTCTGTACCACGAGCACTCTCATTACCCACCAGGTTAGGCCAGGTGCGACAGATACCTGTAGGACGGGTTGCCTCGTGGGCATTTACCATGATATGATGCTTGGCAGCTGTTTCAACCACACGCTGATAGTGATTGTTCATCAACTGACTGTAGTGATACTCACCTCTTGGGATGATATCGCCCACATAACCTGTCTTCACGGCATCATAGCCATATTTGTTCATCAGGTTGAAGGCATCCTCCAGATGGCGCTCGTAGTTGAGAGCAGCAGAAGATGTCTCGTGGTGCATCATCAGCTTCACGCCCTTGGAATGAGCATAGTCGTTGAGCATCTTGATATCGAAATCAGGATATGGAGTCACGAAATCGAAGACATCGAGCTTCTGATGACCGAACCAGTCTTCCCATCCTTCGTTCCAGCCTTCTACCAGCACCTCCTGCAAACCGTTCTTGGCGGCAAAGTCGATATAGCGCTTTACTTCCTCGTTGGTTGCACCATGAGTGCCGTTAGGCTTGCACTTGCTGTAATCGGTTACGCCGAGGCGAACAGATGGCAGGTCGTTGGTATAGCTCCAGGTCTTGGTGCCAACGATCATGTTCCACCATACACCACAGTACTTGGTAGGATGAATCCATGAAGTATCCTTAATCTTGCATGGCTCGTTGAGATTCAAGGTCAACTTGCATGAAAGCATATCACGGGCATCATCACTCACCATTACGGTACGCCAAGGTGTATTGAATGGAGTCTGGATGAATCCCTTTCTGCCTACGGCATCAGGAGTAAGCCAAGACTCGAATGTCAATGTCTTCTCATCCAGATTGAGGTGCATGGTTGGATAATCCAGACAGGCAGCCTCGTGGATATTGACATAGAGTCCATCCTGGGTCTTCATCTGCAGAGAGGTCTGCACACCGGTATCCGAGAAGACGGTGGTAGATGAATTGCTCTTGTAAGATTCGCGATTCTTCGCAATGACAGGACGGATGCCGGTCAATGGAGTAATGTTGTAGTCATACTCCTGGGTGTCGTAATCGCCCGGAATCCAATAGGCAGTATGATTGCCTGCCATGGCAAACTGGGTATGCTCCTCCTGAATGACGAAATAGTTAAGGCTTTCCTGCTGTGGGAACTCATAGCGCAAGCCCATACCATAATCATATACACGGAAGCGGATGGTGATGTTGCGCTTAGAGGAAGCCTGGTTCAAGTTTACCTCCATCTCGTTGTAATGGTTGCGGATGGTGGCAGTCTCGCCCCATACAGGCTTCCAGGTTTCATCGAAGGTCGATGTCTTGCTGCCTGTTTCTGTAAAGCCATCCATCAGACTGGTTTCCTCCATTCCCTTAGAAGCATGCTTATCCTTCGCCAACTCCAATCCTAAGTGGGATGGCTTACATACAGTCTTTCCCTTATAGCTCATCTCATAGGTAGGCTGTCCCTTTTCGGTCAAAGAGAAAGTCACTGAGACGTTGCCGTTAGGCGACTTAACGGTCTGGGCTACTGCCAACATAGGGAGCAAGAGACCCATTACTAATACATTCAGTTTCTTCATACTGTTCAGTTATTGCTTATTCTTGTTTTTTTGTTTTCTTGCTAGTTCTCCTTAATCATAATCAATTTATTCTTAAGACAGTGCAAAGATACAAAAAACAAAAATACCCTCCGCTAATTGGGAGGGTATTTTTCTGTACATCAGGGTGCAAACGTTTGCACACGTTTGCATGATTCTTTTACTATTGTAATACCTTAGTTTCTTCCACCTTGAGCTACTAGCTCTGTCAGATTTGCCATGAAATCCTTGCTGGCAGCCAACTTCTCCAAGCTGATGTGCATGCGATAACGCCAGTAATGCTTTGGATTGGCAGGAATATTGATACGCTCGGCATCGGCATCTGGCAGACGGAGTTTTTCATCGATGGCAAGCCAATCCTGAACGCTCAATATGCAGAGCATGGATGGAGAGGTGAGATGGCGGGCGATGATGTCTCTTGCCAACCAACCAGGAAGCGGATGAGGAGCAGGTCCCTCACGATAGAGCATCGTGTTGTAATACTCCTGAGTGCGGGAGATATTCTCATCCCACCACATACGCAAAGTTGGCATATCATGGCTGGTGATGGTGCAGACTGAGCGGTATGGGTTGCGGCTCAGATGACCGAACTTAACCGTTGGATCCTTTGGCATGCTCTGGAGCTCCAAGCTCAATATCTTCAATTCGTTCATCACCCATGGCACGCAATCAGGTACCATACCCAGGTCTTCGGCACAAACCAGCATGCGGGTAGCCTGAACAAGCTTAGGCAACTTCTTCATCGCCTCGCCATACCAGAACTGGTTGTTGCGGCGATAGAAGTAGTCGTTGTAAAGGCGGTTGAATGCTGCCTTGTCAACATCATAGAGCGACTCGTAGATAAAGTCGAGCTGTGCCGAGATACGTGGATGGAAGAGTTCAGGGTTCTTGCGGTCGCGAACGAAGAGCACGTCGCTGATCAGGGCATACAAGCCATCACGCAACCAGATTTCCTTTTCATCAGTAACACCAGCAAAGAGAGCCTCCACCTTGCGCTGGGTATCTACCTCAGGCTTCATCTGATAGCGTTCCTCATCCAGACGGTCAAGATACTTCTCCTTCACTTCGTCGGCACGCTCATGGAACATACGGTCCAATATCCAGTCGGTGATGAACGGACGGAGGAAGCGGTCCTCCTGGAAGTTCAAGCCATAGCCCTGAATCTCCTCACGGGTCATGCCGAGGGATGGAGCAAACTGTCCGAGCAAACCATGCACACTATCTACCGGAATTTCCCAGATACGGAAGAAGCCCAGTACGTGGTCGATGCGGTAAGCATCAAAATACTTAGACATATTCTGGAAGCGGCGGGTCCACCACTGGCAACCGTCCTTCAACATCTCATCCCAGTTATAAGTAGGGAATCCCCAGTTCTGACCGTTCACAGAGAAGTCATCTGGTGGAGCACCTGCCTGACCGTTCATGTTGAAGTACTTAGGCTCCATCCAGACATCACAACTGTGACGATGCACACCGATCGGAATATCACCCTTCAGGATGACCCCCTTAGCCTTGGCATGCTCGTGTGCCTCCTGCATCTGCTTATTCAGAATGAACTGCACGAAGTAGAAGAATCCAACGTTCTTGTACGCCTCGGTTTCAGGGTTGGTCAAATCCTTGCGCTCAGCCTCATCCCAGACATTATGGTCTGGCCACTGAGTGAAGTCGGCAGTACCATTCTTGTCGCGCAGGTAAGAATACTGTGCGTAAGGCACGAGCCACTGTTGTGTTTCCAGAATGAAAGCCTTGAAATCGGCTCCCGACATTATCTTTTTACCTTCCTGTTCGAATATCTGGTGCAAGTAATTGATCTTGAAATCATTTACCTGTTCATAATCTATCTGAGACAAGCTGTTCAGCTGTTCACGTTTCTTCTCTGCCGCAGCACGAGCCTTGGCATCCTTCAACTCTGGAAGTGCATGAAGATCGGCATACATCGGATGGATGGCGAAGACGCTGATACAGCTATATGGATAACTGTCCGTCCAGGTATGGGTGATGGTGGTATCATTGATTGGCAGAAGTTGAAGAACTTTCTGACCGGTAGATGCCACGAGATCAATCATAGTCTTGAGATCACCGAAATCGCCCACTCCGGCACTCTTCTCGCTGCGCAAGGAGAATACTGGCACCTGAGTTCCGGCAAGCTTGCGGTTGTAAAGGGCGAAGTATGCCTGATCTAAATCATAGACTACGACATCTCCAGCCTTCATCTCCGGCAGGTCGATGGTACGGTTCATTCCTGTCTCCCAAAGAACCTGTGACTTCTTCTTGTCAACAGCCACAAGCTTCAGTTCCAAATGAGAACTCTGCAACTGGGTAGCATCCAAATCTACCGCCCATTCATTATAGATATGCTGAGTCATTGGTACCACGTTCTGAAGATTCCAGTTACCCAAAGCCTCATCAGCACCCAACAATCCGAGACGCTCACCATCACGCAACTGAGGAGCGCGAACGATGACACGGACTGTCTTAGCATAGTTGCATGGCTTCATCTCCTGAGGAACCTGGTGGTTGATGCAGTCAGTAAAGGCACTACTATACAAGTAGGAATCCTGAGGTATCACCTTCCAGTGATCGTAGAGCGTATATTCCGCTGCCTTCTTCACTGTCATATCCAGACGATGCTTCACCTGAAGCCATTCTGTCTTCAGAACAACGCCCTCACGTACTACACTATAATAATAGGTGTAAGCCTGCTGAGTAGGTTCTACACACCAATCATACGACCAGCACTCACCATCGAGCGTGGTCAGAGGAAACTTCACTTCCTCATCATCTTTCTGAATGTTGACGACAATCTGCTCGCCGAACATTGTCTTATACGAAATATGAAAATGTATAATCATAAGACCCAAAAAGGTTATTTTGTTATTATTTACGGTGCAAAATTAAGAAAAATATCCGTTATATTCAACTTCCATTTGCACAAACAAACCGAAAAAACAATACAAACGTTTGCATTCGTTTCAGTTATACACTTATTTCTTTAACTCTTTTGCATTCTCTTTCTGATGGTCCTTGATGATACTAACCGACAAAGCGCCACAGATAAGCAAGACAGCAGCCACAATCATCATATCACTCTGATGAGAACCTACCAGACTCAAGATGCCACCACCACAGATGGCAGCTACAATCTGAGGAATACAGATAGTTCCATTGAACAAGCCCAGATAAGCACCCATGTGACCATAGCCCTGCAAGGCATTGGTAACGAAGGTGAAAGGCATTGCCAGCATGGCTGCCCAACCGGCACCAATCATCAGGAATGGAACAAACTGCAAGTACTGGTCGTGAAGGAATGGAATGAGAGCAAAGCCCACACCACCAATAATCAAACTGACTGCGTATGCCATCTTGGTATTCTTGAACTGAGGAAGAACCACAGCCCAAAGCACACTACCTACAGCCTGAACAGCAAAGAGAATGCCTACCCAGTTGCCAGCCTCCTGGAACTCAGCCGATTTAGGATCGGTAGTATTCCAAACAGTCTCGGCGATGGCACCGGTAGAATAGTTCCAGAGATAAAGGAAGCCTGCCCAGCAGAAGAACTGAACCAGTCCAACCTTCCAGAAAGTAGATGGAGCATTGCACAGCAAAGTGAACCAATTAGCCTTATCTTCAGAAGCATCAGCATTAGAATTCTTCACTCCTCGTTCTTCACTCTTCACTTCATTATACTCCGCATACTGCTGAGGATTCCACTCTTTCACCTTCATTGTAGTATAGATGACGCAGAGAATGAGGATGGCAGCACCCACATAGAACGACCAGATAACAGAATCCGGCACCACGCCCTGCTCAGCTACATTCTTGATTCCCAGGAAGGTAAAGAGGAACGGGAAGATATATCCAGCCACAGAGCCGGCATTGCAGAGGAAACTCTGGATAGAGTAAGCCTTCGCCTTCTGCTTCTCGTTTACCATATCGCCTACCAGCATCTTGAAAGGCTGCATCGCCATGTTGATGCTCGTATCCAGGAACATCAGGGCTATCAAGCCGAAGAGCATCGCTCCGCTCACAGTCAAGCCCAGCGAACCGGCATTCGGCAGCAGGCACATCACGAGGACGGCGATGGTGGCACCCAAGAAGAGATAAGGAATACGGCGACCGAATCGGCACCAGGTCTTATCGCTCAGTGTTCCTACGATAGGCTGTACAAGGATTCCCATCAACGGAGGGAGAATCCAGAAATAACTCAAGTTGTGTGGGTCAGCACCCAACGTTGCAAAGATTCGGGAGATGTTGGCGCTCTGAAGGGCGTAGGCAATCTGTACCCCGAAGAAACCGAAGCTCAGGTTCCAGAGCTTCCAGAAACTTAAATCAGGTTTTTGTGTCATATTGTTATACTTTGAATTTTTATCTGGTTGTTCCTCTTACCACGAGTCGGGTTCTCACTACCCTTTTCTCTACATCATCTTTCGGGATGGAGCCTTCCACCTGACCGATAAGGATATTTGCCGCTTCCTCTCCTACAGCCACACCTCTCTGTTCCACAGTGGTAAGCATCGGATCACTCGCCTTGGCACGGTCACCATTGGTAAAACCACAGATGCTGATATCATCTGGCACAGCGTATCCCATACGCTTGGCGGTATAGAGAATGCCTATTGCCGTATCGTCGTTGATGGCAAAGAAAGCATCCGGCACATCATCCTGCTCCAGGATTTCCGGTGTGATAGCCTCAGCCTGTTCACGGTTGTCACAAATCCTCACCCAGTCAGGATTTTCCGCCAACCCATGCTTTACGAGGGCATCATGATAACCATTATATCGGTTCTTGGAAATCTCCATGTTCATCGGCGAACCATAGAAGGCTATCTTCTTGCAGCCTGTATCAATGAGATGGGTCACGGCGGTAAAGGCGCCCATGTAGTCATCAACCACCACTCTGGAGCAGTTGACGCCCGTACATATTCTATCGTAGAAGACAAGGGGCACGCCATTGCTCATCAACTTCTCGAAGTGAGCATACTGCTTGGTATCCTTCGCCTGCGAAACGATGATGCCGCACACCTTATTCTTATAGAAATCATCACAGATGGCAACCTCTCGGTCATATCGCTCCCTGCTCTGCGCCACCATCACACGATAGCCTCTGGCTCTCGCTTCCTCCTCTATCCCCGAAAGAACGGACATAAAATAATAATGTACCAATTCAGGAATGATAACCCCTATGACCTTCATCGGCTGCACCTTACTATGCCGCAAAGCCTCTCCGATGACGTTGGGATAGAAATTATGTTCCCGCGCATACGCCTGTACACGTTCTTTCTGGGCAGCACTGATTCTAGGGCTGTCCTTCAAAGCTCTGCTCACCGTGGCAATACTAACGCCCAGGTTGCGAGCTATATCTTTCATTGTTATAATATTATTCTCGTTCATGATATCTTTCCTCACGCTGCAAAATTAGACAAATATCCGTTAAGTTAGTCTATTTTCGTTGACTTATATCAAGCAAATCGAATGCAAACGTTTGCACATAAGAAATAACGGAAATAACTAAAAAATAGTTCATCGTATTGAAAAAGACCTTAATTTTGCACCCAGAAAGAATAAGCAACGCAACACCTCGACCTATTTTAACAAAACAAGGCCAGAGACTAAAAACGTGATATTCGTCAAGAATAAAGCAATAAATATAAACATAAACTTAAAAATCAGACAAAATGATGAAGCAGGTAAAATTTAAATTGCCTCTCAGAGCATTGACCCTCGCAGGTGGTCTGCTTCTGACAGCAAGTTCCTTTGCGCAGACTAATGCGATTAAGGGACACGTGAAGGATGCTTCCGGTGAGCCAATCATGGGTGCTACCATTACAGTGAACGGTAAGGCAGTAGGTATTACCGACATGGATGGTAACTTCTCTGTTGACGCAGCTCCAGGTTCTAATCTTACTTTCACCTATCTGGGATTGACTCCACAGACAGTGAAGGCTGCCAACAACATGAACATCACCTTGCAGGATGACTCGCAGTCTTTGAACGAAGTCGTAGTCATCGGTTATGGTGTAGCAAAAAAGAACGACTTGACAGGTTCTGTTACTGCGATCAAGCCTGACTCTAAGAACAAGGGTGTGGTTGTCAACGCACAGGATATGCTTACAGGTAAGGTTGCCGGTGTAAACATTACCAGCAACGATGGTACCCCTGGTGGTGGTGCCAAGATCCGTGTTCGTGGTGGTTCTTCTTTGAACGCATCTAACGACCCATTGATCGTTATCGATGGTCTGGCAATGGACAACGATGGTGTTAAGGGTCTTTCTAACCTCCTTTCTGTAGTTAACCCACAGGATATTGAGTCTTTCAGTGTCTTGAAGGATGCTTCTGCAACTGCTATTTATGGTTCCCGTGGTTCTAACGGTGTCATCATCATTACAACCAAGAAGGGTCGCAAGGGTCAGAAACCTACCGTTTCTTACTCTGGTAGCGTAACCATCAGCGAGAAGAAGAACACGGTTGATGTTCTTAGCGCTGACGAGTTCCGTGCAAATGTAGAAAGACTGTATGGCAAAGACAGTGAAGCTTATAGCGCACTGGGTACAGCCAACACCAACTGGCAGGACTTGATTTACCGTACAGCTATCAGCCACGACCACAACATTACAGTTTCTGGTGCAGCAAAGTCACTCCCATACCGTGTTTCTGTAGGTTATACAGACCAGCAGGGTATCGTGAAGACATCTGACTTCAAGCGTGCAACAGCATCTTTGAACTTGAACCCATCATTCTTCCAGGATCACTTGACATTGAACCTGAATGCCAAGGGTATGTATGCTAGAACCTTATATACAGATGGTTCTGTTGTATCAGCAGCTGTAAGAATGGACCCAACTCAGGATCCATACAAGTTTACATCTGAATATCACAAGAATCAGTTGGGCAGCTACATGAAAGAGACTCTTTACAACTATGGATGCTATTTCCAGTGGTCAAAGAAAGCAGAGTATGGTGACAATACATGGCCTTTCACTTATGACAGCACCACACAGATGCCTAACCCTCTGTCTTTGCTGGATCAGGGCAGTCAGATTGCTCACAGCCGTTCATTCATCGGTAGTGCAGACATCGACTATAAGGTACACGGTTTCGAGGACTTGAGATTGCATGCTACCTTGGGTGCAGATATCTCAAAGGGTCGCCAGAGCCAGTCATTTGCTACATCTTGCACAAACGCATTGTACTATGGCAGCTACGGTGGTGAGGAAATCCTGAAGCGCAACCTCTCTTTGAGTACTTACGCTCAGTACTACAAGGATTTCAATAAGATTCATCATTTCGACATCATGGCTGGTTATGAGTGGCAGCACTTCTGGCGCAGCAAGAACAATGACTATGTAGGTTATTATCCAGATACAAATAACGATGCAAGTCTTAGAAATACAGAGCGTCCTCATACTCCATATAGCGAGAAGAGCGAAAGCTACCTGGTATCTTTCTTCGGACGTGCCAACTACACCTTGCTCGACCGTTACTTCCTGACAGCAACCGTCCGTGATGATGGTTCTTCACGTTTCAAGGAGCACTGGGCTTGGTTCCCATCATTCGCTTTTGGATGGAAGGCTAACGAAGAGTCATTCCTGAAGAACGCTAACTGGTTGTCTGACTTGAAACTCCGTCTGAGTTATGGTAAGACTGGTCAGCAGGCTGGTTCCATCGGCGATTATGAGTGGATTCCATCTTATTCTATCAGCACAGGTACAAATGGTTTCTATCCAGTTACTGGTGAGGGTGAGCTTTACAGACCAAATAACTACCGTCCTGACCTGAAGTGGGAAACAACCTCTACCTACAACGTAGGTTTGGACTGGGGCATCCTGGATCAGAGATTGTCTGGTAGCGTAGATTGTTACTACAGAAAGACTACCGATCTGTTGAACTATGCTCCACTTTCTTCTATGGCAGGTTACAAGAACCAGGCATGGCAGAACATCGGTTCCTTGAAGAATACCGGTGTTGAAGCAGCTATTACCTGGCGTGCTATCCAGACCAAGGACTGGTTCTGGACCATGACATACAACTTCACTTACAACAAGAACGAGATTACCGACTTGAATGGTGTATCTGAGAATGGTGCTCCTGTTGTTAATACAAACATCAAGGTAGGTGATGGTTCTGGTGCTTATCTGCAGGCTAACCAGGTGGGTTATGCAATGAACTCATACTATGTTTACCAGCAGGTTTACGACAAGAACGGCAAGCCAATTGAGAACTGCGTAGTTGACCGTAACGGTGACGGTAAGATCAATGAAAGCGATAAGTATCTCTACAAGAGCCCAGCAGCTCCTGTAACCATGGGCTTCTCTTCTCGCCTGGAATACAAGAACTGGGACTTCGGTTTCTCTTTGCGTGCAAGCATCGGCAACTATGTATATAACAATGTTGAGCAGAGCATGAGTAACATGAATACAGGTGAGTGGTTCTCTAACTCTTTGAAGTACTTCTCTAACCGTATGAAGAGTACTGTTGAGAGAAACTGGCAGACCTACGAGATCACTTCTAAGTTGTCTGACTACTATGTGAAGAACGCTTCATTCCTGAAGTGCGACAACATCACATTGGGTTACAGCTTCAACAACCTGTTTAAGTCAAGCGGCTGGCATGGACTTTCAGGTCGTGCATACGCTACTGCATCAAATGTATTCACAATAACCAATTATGACGGTTTGGATCCAGAAGTAGGCGATGGTAACGACAACAACCTCTACCCACGTCCATTCTCTGTAGTAGTTGGTCTTAGCTTGAATTTCTAATAAGAAAGGATTTTCATTATGAAAAAATATATTAAGAATATTGTTCCTGTAGCAGCACTCCTGCTTTCGATGGGAACAACCTCATGTGTCAATGATTTGGACGTTACTCCGATTAACCCAAACATTCAGACAGACCTTAACATCGATGGCCTTTTCAACAAGTGCTACGCTAACTTTGCCATGGCAGGTAATGGTGGTGCTAATGGTGACTGCGACATTGATGGTATTGACGGTGGTACATCCGGTTTTGTACGCCAGACGTTCAACGCAAACGAATTACCAACCGATGAGGCTATCTGCGGTTGGGGTGATGATGGTATAGCCGGCTTCTGCTATAATAGCTACAATGCCACAAACCCGATGTTGACCGGTTTGTACGCCCGTATTACAACAGGTATTGCTTATTGCAACCAGTATCTTGCTGAAGCAGGAGATCAGGATGCAACCAAGCTTGCAGAGATCCGCTTCCTGAGAGCATACGAATATTTTAGCTTGATGGACGGATGGGGCAACATCCCATTTACACTTCAGCCATTGACCAAGCCTGAAAGATATACCAGAGCACAGACTTACGAATGGCTCGAGAAGGAACTTCTTGAAATCGAGCCAAGCCTTTCTGAGGCAAAGGCTAAGAAGTCATCAGATGCCGGTTACGGCCGTGTAGATAAGGCTGCATGCTGGTTGCTTCTCTCTCGTCTCTACCTCAATGCAGAAGTATATACAGGCACAGCTCAGTGGGAGAAAGCAAAGGAATACGCCAAGAAGGTGATGGATTCATCTTATAAGCTGAACACCACAAGCGTAAACGGTTGGAGTGCTTACCAGATGCTCTTCATGGGCGATAACGGTGAGACAGATGCTGCTTACGAGGGTATCTTCCCTCTCTTGCAGGATGGTTTGAAGACCACAAGCTGGGGTACTACACTCTTCCTGTTGGCTTCTACCTACGATCAAGATATGCACGCAAATCCAAACAACCCTAAAGCTACCAATGGTACTGACCAGGCTTGGGGTGGTAACCGCGCTCGTCCTGACTTGGTGAAGAAGTTCTTCCCTAAAGGTAACGTTCCAAATCTTGAAAGCTACGCTACAGCAGAAGCAGCTGGTGACGACCGTGCTCTCTTCTGCGGTGTAAACCGTACATTGGATAATGATGACGTTTCTACTTTCAAGAGCGGTTTCGCTGTTGCTAAGTTTACCAACTTCAAGACAGACGGTAGCGCAGGTCATGATGCTACATTCCCAGATGCAGACTTCTTCCTGATGCGTGCAGCAGAGGCTTACCTGAACTTTGCAGAGGCTGATGCCCGCATCAATGGTGGTCAGACTACAGAGGAAGGTACCGCAGCTATCAATGCTATCCGCAAGCGTGCACATGCCTCTACTCGTGAAGACAAGGGCTATTCTCTGAGCGATATCTGCGATGAATGGAGCCGTGAGTTCTACTTCGAGGGTCGCCGTCGTATGGATCTGATCCGTTTCAACCGTTATGGTGGCAATGTCAACTACAACTGGCAGTGGAAGGGCGGCACCAAGGAAGGCCGCAACTTCTCTGAAAATTTGAACATCTTTGCTATCCCAACCAATGAGTTGACATCTAACAAGAATCTGACTCAGAATCCTGGATATTAATTTGCAAACATAAAAAGGAATTCATTATGAAAAATATAATTAAATCAGCTCTACTCGTTGTCATGAGTTTAACTCTCATGACAGCTTGTAGCGACGACAATGACTCTAATCCGTCTATTCAGACACCAACAGAGTTCAAATTGAATACTCCAGCATTGGTGAATACACCAATCGATCTGGCGAATTCGTCTAAGATTATGTTGACCTGCTCACAGCCTAACTATGGCTATACAGCTAGCGTTCAATATACAGTACAGGTTGCAACAGATGAAAATATGACTGATGCTGTTGAGCTTTCAGAAACCAGCTCAAGTGCCAAGGTTGCAATTGATGCAGCTTCATTGGCAAGTGCCTTGACTAACATCTATGTAGAAAAAGGCAAGACTGAGGCTGATTTCCCTATGGACGTAAAGGCTTACTTCCGCTTGAAGGCAAATATTGTGACCAGCAATGGTAATGTTGTAGAGGGAACAGAGATTCTTTCTAATGTAGTTTCACTCAACAATATTCACCTCTTGTTCTCATTGCCACCAGTCAACTTGCCTAGCCATGTATATACTGTAGGCAACTTCTGTGATTGGAAATGGGACAATTGCTTCGATATGGTTCAGGTTTATGGTACAGAGGATACATTCTGGCATCTTGTCTATATCGACGATAGCGGTATCAAGTTCAATTCTGCAGCAGAATGGAACGGCAGCGAAGTTGGTTATGCTGGCATCACTGTTTCCGGCGACTGCAAGGACGACATCATTGACAATGGAGGCAATATCGCTTCCAAGAACCCTGGCTGGTATCTGGTAATCGTAACAACATCTGTTGTAAACCGTGAAATCCACTATGACGTTCAGTTCAACAAGCCAACAATCTGGCTCATTGGTCCTGCAGCTGGTAGCGACGATTTCGCAGAGGAAGCTGAAGGCTGGTCATTCACCGTACCTACAACCAAGGACGGAGAATTCGTATCTCCTGCATTCGTAGGTTCTGTTCCTGCTGGTACTGATAAGGGTGTACGTATGTACGTTAAGATTCCTGGACACGACTGGTGGCATTCTGAGTTCGTCACATTAGACGGTAAGATCAAGTACCGTGCAACAGGCGGCGACCAGGATAGAGCTACAGGTAATGTAGGTCAGCAGGTTCACCTCAACATCGCTAAGGGAACTGGTGAAATCAAGTAAATAACGATTTAAAATCGAAGTAAAATGAAAAAGTTATCATTATATATCTCTATCGCACTTGCAGGCCTCTTTATGGGGTCCTGCAGCGAAGATTTCAAAGACTGGGCAGATCCTCAGACTAACCCACAGGAAGATGCCATCACAATTCCTGGCTATCAGGCAAGTGCTGTTAGCGCATTAGACTTGGCTAACGTTGCAGATAGCGCGAATGTTTATACCATCAGCTCTGCCACTCTTCCAGAAGGTTTCGAATTGGGAAACAGCCGAATCGAACTGACTCCTGAGGGTGTAGAAAATGCAACTGCCACAGAAGTAAAGACTTCTAATGATGGTAAAGCTACCAAGGCAGACCTGCAGGCTCTTATTGAAAGCGTTTACGGCAAGGCTCCTGTAGCTCGCACCTTCGACGGTCATGTTTACACAACTGCCGTAAAGGATGGACAGGCTGCTCTGATTGACGCAGGTACTGTAAAGGTGACAGCTACACCTGTAGCTCCTAACATCTCTCAGAACTACTATATCATTGGTGGTACTTTGGATTGGACAGCTGATGCAGCAAAGACCCAGAAGTTCAACCATAGCGACATTAATGTTTACGATGACCCAATCTTCACAATCACAATTCCTGCAAAGGAGGGTGACGATACTTGGTTCGGTATTGTAGATGATAAAGCTTGCGAAGGTATAGCTAATGGTGACTGGAGTTCTGTTCTCGGTACAGCAAAGGGTAACGGCAATAACGCTCTGAATGAGACAGAGCAGTTGGATACCCGTGCAAAGGTTGGCGACGATGCTTCATTCAAGGTTTCTAAAAGTGCTGGTGCCAAGTACATCAAGGTTGAGATCAATATGTTGGAATACACCTACAAGATTACTCCTCTCTCATTCGGTCAGTACTTCTATGAGATTGGCGGTGATTCTGAGTGGAAGACCACAAATGCTCTCTATGGTGGAAACGGTGACGGCAAGTATCAGGGATTCTATTACCTGAATGGCGAGTTCAAGTTCAAGCCACAGGCTGGAACTGCTGACTGGGCTGGTGACTATGAATTCGATGGCGAAGGCAAGATTGCAGACAATGGCGGCGGCAACTGCCCTGACCCAGGTGCTGGTTTCTACAAGATTGACGTTGACTTGCAAGCTGGTACATACGCTCTGACTCAGGTGAAGTCTATCACTGTCGTAGGTAACCACAATAAATGGACTGTAGACGATGCAAAATGCCATATGACATATAATGCAAAGGCAGGTTGCTGGGAGCTCACCACAACATTGCAGGATGGCTTCAAGTTTGCCATGAACGATGATTGGGCTATAAGCTGGGGTGGCGCTAACGGCGATGCTACCGCTTACGACAACCTTTCAGTGAAGGATGGTAAGGACCTCAATGTTCCTGCTGGCGAAGGCACTTACAAGATTCAGCTCTACCTCTCTCACGAGGGTGCAAACAAGGTGGTTCTCACCAAGAAGTAATGAAAGAGTAATAGATTTACTTCATCACGAATATATATAATTTATAGGCGACTCTCAGATTCTGGGAGCCGCCTATTTTCGTTTCATCCTCCAATATTTCAATGTAAGCCATCGGCAGAAAGAACTATATGTTCTATGGAAACCACGATGGGGCTGAGCAGCGGGTGCAAAGGT
>USQD01000010.1 GCA_900556795.1 uncultured Prevotella sp.
ACTTGTCCATCAAACAGATTGATGATGCGACTGGCGTAGGTAGCATCGTGCTTGGAGTGCGTCACCATCACGATGGTGGTTCCCTCTTCATTCAGTTCGCTGAGTAACTGCATCACCTCCATACCATTCTTGGAATCAAGGTTACCCGTAGGCTCATCGGCAAGGATGATGCTAGGCTTGCCCACCACGGCACGGGCGATGGCAACCCTCTGCTGCTGACCGCCCGAAAGCTGATGAGGATAATGCTTGGCACGATGGCTCAGCTTCACCTTTCTCAGAATTTCGAGCACACGCTCCTTGCGCTCCGCCTTCCCCACTCCGAGGTATTTCAGCTGCAAATCCACATTCTCCTCAACGGTAAGTTCATCGATAAGATTGAAGTTCTGGAACACGAAGCCGATGCGTCCCTTGCGATAGGCGGTACGCTCACGCTCCTTCAGATGGCCCACTTCCTCATTATTCAACCAATACTTGCCTTCCGTAGGACTATCCAGTAAGCCCAGGATGTTCAGCAAGGTTGACTTACCGCATCCCGAAGGACCCATGATGGCGATAAACTCACCATCTTCTACCTCTATGTTTACACCGTTCAGGGCGATGGTTTCCACCTCTTCCGTGCGGAATATTCTAGTTAAATTCTCTGTTCGTATCATCGTTAGAAATCTTTTTTAAAGTTTATGACTCATTATTCAGCCTTGATGCTGTCTATCGGATTCGACATCGCCGTACGCAGGGTGCAGCCGATAACCGAAACAAAGGCTATCAATAAAGTAAAGATGGCGCCAGCCAGCAACACCCACCAAGGGAAGGAGATGCGATGGACGAAATCCATGAGATAAGTCTGCATCAGCTTCACGCAGATAGGGATGGCGATGACCACAGCCACCAGCGAACTGACGAGGAATCTCTTAGCCAGCTGCCAAGCCGCATCCCCAATCGAAGCGCCCATCACCTTGCGGAGGGCAATCTGCCGCTTCTGCTGGTTGCCGTAATAAACCGACATTCCGAAGAGACCCAGGGCAGAAATCAGGATAGAGATGCTCATAAAGGTGATGATGAGCACCATCATATTATGCTTGTCCTTGAGGTTATTCTTCAAAGTATCATCCATATACTCCACATCCATTTCCGTAGGAACACCCATCAGTTCCTTAGCCACCTGCTTGCAGGTATTCCTGATTGCCTGCTGCGCCTGGGCATGATCGCCACGGGTTTTCACCAGAACAGCCCATCCACCCTGCTGCGGGGTAATGACTCCAATGGCATTATGCTCCGTTTTCTCATTCTCGCTCAGCGCATCTCCACTATGATAATCGGCAATCACGCCGCACACCTCATATTCGTGTTTTCCGTTTTCCAGTCTCATTCCAAACCACGGTTTGTGGGCAGAAACACCATAGGCACGCTTCGCCTCTTCCGTTACCCAAATCTTACCATAGGTTGGTTCGCAATACTGTTCAATCACCTTGAATCCCAACATCTTCATCGCCGTGGAATCTGCCATGAACATACGGAGCATTCCTATCACTTTTTCATTGTCATCATGCACGCCATTTCCCCAGCTTACAATAGGATTGGCGTTGCCGTAAGTGGCCTCTTCCACCTCAGGAAGCGCTTTCAGACGGTTCCTGAGGATAGCCATCTTCTCCGGCGAACCATCCAAAGAAGAATAGATGTAAACAATATCCTTCGTCTGATAACCCAATGGCAAATCGGCAAGATGCTTCATCTGGAGCATCATCGTTATCGCCATGACTACCAGCGTGATGCTGATGACGTTCTGGGCTACGATAAATATCTTGCTGAACCACATCTTGCTGCGCATGCGGATGGTTCCCTTCACCACATCTATCGGATTGAAACGGGAAACCACGATGGCAGGAAGGATTCCCGCAAAGATGGAGATGATGACGTAAGCCAACGGCAGGAACCACAGAAGATCGAAGGAATGGAACAGGTCGATTTTCGTATCCAACATCGAATTAAACAGTGGAATGAATGCCCAGGAAATCAACAAGCCCAGCAGGAAGCAGACTGCCGTAAAGAGCGCCGACTCCTTGAGATAGCGCAGCATCACGCCCTCTACCGATTCGCCCAGCAGCCTTCGGGTAGCCATCTCCTTCGCACGGTTGCCAATCTGAGCCACCGTAAGATTGATGTAATTAAACAAGGCTGAGAGCAGCAGGACCAGCGCCACGACCAGGAGGATATTCACGAGAGTACGATTGCCATGCTTGAAAATATCGACACTATCAGTTGTAAAATGAATCTGGTCCCATCTCATAAACTGGCAGCCCCACATGAAGTTGACTCCATCCGATTCCTTTTTCCAATCTTTCCAATAGTTCATATATTTGCCGAGCAAGGTCTGTCTCACCTTTTCGGGGTCAACATTCTTTGCCAGTTGTGCCACCGTGAAGGTTGAGCCAAATTGATCCATCGGCTGAGCCTCAGCTTCTATCAATTTCATCGACACGAAAATATCGTATGGTTTAAAAAGGTCTTCACGGCCGAAATCCTCCATGATTCCCACCACCTTCAGTTGCAGCTTACCGCATTGGATGGTGCGGCCGATAGGATTTGCGCTGCCGAAGGCTTTCTTGGCGAACGATTCCGAAACCATCGCCTGATGAGCATCCGAAAGGAGATGATCAGGCGCACAACCACGGCATTGATAACCCATGAACTGGCAAAAGTTCGGGTCTATAGCCAGACATTTTGCCTCATAATACTGTCCATCTATCAGGGCTCCCTGCGGAGCATAATATTCACCAAATCTTGTCCATCCCTTGATTTCCGGGATGGAAGGAAAGAATTCCTTGGCTGTGCCCCAGGTCATTCCGAGATAATCGCCGGAACCTGCAACATAGAGTTCCTTCGCCTGCTTCTGATTCGTTCCCACACGATACTCTGCAGTAGCGTAGGAAACGAGAATCAGCACAAAAGCCAGTGCCACCGAGAGGCCCAAGGCCTCTATGGTGGCATAAAGCTTGTTGCGTGATAAGAATTTCACATAACTTTTCATCATATACTCATTTATTTTTTGTTTCACTTAAATCAAACGATAAAGAAAGAATGCCATCTCCCTGTTTTCGTTAGCTGCTGCAAAGTTACGGCTTCTCCCTTTTTCTGCCAAGATTTCCGGCAGCCCGGAAGGTGGATTGTATGAATTTCATACACTCTATTGTATGATTATCACACAACAGCCCCGTTTTTGTTTGTCGTTTCGGGAAAAAAGCGTACTTTTGCAAACAAAAAAATAAAAGATATGAAATACGGAACCCTTCTTGTCATCGACGATAATCCGTCGATACTCACGGCGCTGAAGATCTGTCTGAGCAATACGTTCGAACGGATTCTCACCCTGCCTCGCCCCGATACCGCCCCCATGTTGCTGCAACAGGAGCAGGTAGATCTCATCCTGCTCGACATGAACTTCTCACTTGGCGTAAACAGCGGTCAGGACGGCTTGCTCTGGCTCCGCACCTTCCGCCGGCTCCACGCCCACATCCCCGTGGTACTCATCACCGCCTTTGCCGACGTGCAGCTAGCCATCAAGGGATTGAAAAGCGGAGCCGCCGATTTCGTTACTAAGCCCTGGGATAATGACGAACTGATAAGGGTGCTCAAGGACGCCATCGACAACAATACGGAAGTGGCAACTTTGGAAAATTTCGAGAACGATTACATCCGGAAGGTAGTGGATAAATGCCACGGCAACATCTCGCGTGCAGCCGAAATGCTCGGAATTACCCGACAAACCCTCTATGCAAAACTGAAGAGATAAACATACTATTTTATGGTTATTATTAAACTTATATATTTAATAGGTGGAATCTGCCTCATCCAGGGCGGCCTCATCTATCTGTTCTTTCGCCATCAGCGAAGGCTGAAGGCGCGTGCCTTCCTGATGCGTGAGGCTGTAAGAAATGGCGATTACGCCTTCCGCCTCCCCACTTCGGGCTTGCTTCCAGGCGAAAGAGCCTTGCAGCAGGCACTCAACGACATGCAGGGCGATATTGCCCGCCTCGTAGCCAGACACGAAGTGGAATCCTGGCAAAAGCTGACCCGTGTACTCACCCACGAAATCATGAACGCCACGGCTCCCATCTCCAGCATCTGCCAGGCTTATCTCAGCAACCCGCAGATCAAGGGAAGCGAATACAAGGAAGGCATTCAGGCGATTCACGACACCAGCAAGTCGCTCACCAACTTCGTGGATAGCTACCGCAAGCTCACCCAGCTCCAGGCTCCCGTCGTAGAACCCCTTCCGCTCGTCTCTTTCCTGGAGAGCATCAAGGCGCTCTATCCCGACCTCAGCTGGCACCTTTCCCTCCCTCAGAATGCCACGCTGGAGGCCGACCGCAACATGCTGCGCCAGGTATTCATCAATCTTACAAAGAACGCCATCGAAGCCCATGCCACCGACATCGACGTCCGCATGAGCAGGAACGACCACCCTATCCTGCTGTTCAGCAACAACGGTGAACCGATCCCTGCCGATGTGGCACGGGAAATCTTCATCCCATTCTTCACCACCAAATCATCCGGCACAGGTATCGGACTATCTCTCTCCCGCCAGATGCTGATGATGCAGAACATCGAACTGGGACTATCCGACAACAGTCTCTCCGGCTACCATGTTACATTCTATCTGGAAAAGCAAGACAACAGCTAACACTCCTGCCGTTTCACATTTCAAATACGTGAAAATTTAAAACTTTTCAATATTCTCCGAAAGAAAATGACAAAAAGTTTGGAGTTTTCGAAAAAAAACATTACCTTTGTCACCATCAAAACGACAAAATGAACAACGAAACAACACAAAAATTATGATGACAATCGAAGAATACAGAGCAGCCATCTTACAGGCATTGCTCGATGCTAAGAACGAGGACGGAACTCCAGCCATCACTCCTAAGGAGGCACAGGAAGCGCTCAACGGTTTTACCGATGATGAGCTGCAGGACGGAATCCTTTGGAATTCGCCGGAAGACGTGGCTGAAATTATCCTCGAAGGATAAAGAAAATATCGCTTTTCTTTGCACAATCCAATTATTATTTGTAATTTTGCAGCCGCTTAGACAACAAGGGGGATGCAAATGACCCTTGAGCGGGCATAAAGAAAAGATATTTACCGGTAAAAAAGATATAAAGATAATGAAGATAGAAAACGAAATCATCAGCTCTGTCATCGCGGCGGTGAAGGAGCTTTATGGTCAGGACGTACCTGAAAAGATGGTAGCCCTGCAGAAGACCAAGAGTAATTTCGAAGGTAACCTTACCCTCGTCGTATTCCCATTCCTCAAGTTGTCAAAGAAGACTCCTGAGAGAACTGCACTCGAGATTGGTGACTACCTGAAGGAGAACTGCGCTAACGTCATCGCAGACTTTAACGTGGTAAAGGGTTTCCTCAACCTTTCTATCGCTCCTGCCGCTTGGGTAGGACTCTTGAACACCATCAACGCTGACCCTAAATTCGGCGAGAAGCCAGTTACTGAGAATAGCCCGCTCGTCATGATCGAGTACTCTTCTCCTAACACCAACAAGCCTCTCCACCTCGGTCACGTGCGCAACAACCTGCTCGGTTGGTCATTGGCTCAGATCATGGAGGCTAACGGCAACAAGGTAATCAAGACAAACATCGTTAACGACCGTGGTATCCACATCTGCAAGTCTATGCTCGCCTGGCTCAAGTGGGGCAATGGCGAAACTCCTGAGACTTCAGGCAAGAAGGGCGACCACCTCATCGGCGACTACTATGTAGCCTTCGACAAGCACTATCGTGAGGAAATCGCAGAGCTCAAGGCTCAGTACATGAAGGAGGGTATGGACGAGGAAGCTGCCACAGAGAAGGCAAAGGCAGAGGCTCCGCTGATTAAGGAGGCTCACGAAATGCTCGTGAAGTGGGAGAACAACGACCCTGAGGTTCGTGCACTCTGGCAGAAGATGAACAGCTGGGTTTACGCCGGCTTCGATGAGACTTACAAGATGATGGGTGTAAGTTTCGACAAGATATATTATGAGTCAAACACTTACCTTGAGGGTAAGAAGAAAGTAGAGGAAGGATTGGAGAAGGGTCTCTTCTTCCGCAAGGACGATAACTCAGTATGGGCAGACCTCACCAACGAGGGTCTCGACCAGAAGCTCCTGCTCCGTTCTGACGGCACTTCTGTCTACATGACTCAGGACATCGGTACTGCCGACCTCCGTTTCAAGGACTTCCCTATCGACAAGATGATCTACGTAGTAGGTAACGAGCAGAACTACCACTTCCAGGTACTCTCTATTCTGCTCGACCGCCTCGGTTTCAAGTGGGGTAAGGACTTGGTTCACTTCTCTTACGGAATGGTAGAGTTGCCTAACGGTAAGATGAAGAGCCGCGAGGGAACCGTAGTAGATGCTGATGACCTGATGGCAGAGATGATCAAGGATGCTCGCCAGACAAGTGATGAGCTTGGCAAGTTCAAGGACATGAGCGAGGAAGAGCGCCAGGAGATTTCACGCATCGTGGGTCTTGGAGCGTTGAAGTACTTCATCCTCAAGGTAGATGCCCGCAAGAACATGCTCTTCAACCCAGAGGAGAGTATCGACTTCAACGGCAATACAGGTCCTTTCATCCAGTACACCTACGCTCGTATCCGCAGCATCATGCGTAAGGCAGCAGCCGAGGGCATCGAGATTCCTGCAGAGTTGGGCGCAGATGCTCCTATCAACGAGAAGGAGATCGACCTCATCCAGAAGATGAATGACTTCGCTGCAGCCGTAGCCGATGCCGGCAACAACTATAACCCTGGCGGTATTGCTAACTACTGCTACGAGCTGACCAAGGAATTCAACCAGTTCTACCACGACTACAGCATCCTGAATGCTGAGAGCGAGGCTGAGAAGATTACCCGCCTGGTTCTCGCAGCCAATGTTGCCAAGATTCTGAAGAACGGTATGGCTCTGCTCGGCATCGAGGTTCCAGAAAGAATGTAATTTTTACATAAGATATAATAACCTACAATCGAATAATGACTATTGACAGATAATGAGCAGCCCCAGAGCCAGACTCTGGGGATTGCTCATTTCACATTTATAGAGGTTCGTATACTTCTATAGATATAAAAGTCCAAAAAAACTATTTATAAAGGCCATTATTCTCCAAAATTCATCAACCAAGCAACAAAAATCAGAAAAATATGAGTAATATGCCTGTCAATCCTCCTTCTTGGAGAAACGATACTGTTCTCCCTCTACCCAATGAAGTTACGGCAAATGCCTGGGCTGTAGATGCTGCCTGTTCCGGCAATCCGGGTCCGATGGAATACCAATGCATCGACCTTCAGACCGGCGCCCAGGTTTTCCACTATGGTCCTATCCACGGCACCAACAACATCGGCGAGTTCCTCGCCATCGTCCACGCCCTCGCCCTGATGGCACAGAAGGGCATTACCGGCAAGGTAATCTATAGCGACAGCGTGAATGCCCAGATCTGGGTAAACAAGAAGCAATGCAAGACCAAGTTGCTTCGCACTCCTCAGACCGAGCAGCTCTATCAGGTCATTGCCCGTGCCGAAAACTGGCTCCGCACCCATCCTGTTACCGTACCTATCATGAAATGGGATACAAAGAAATGGGGCGAGATTCCAGCCGATTTCGGAAGAAAAGGATAAAAACGCAATCTCAAATACACTCTTCACCCTTCACCTTTCATGCATAAACCCCTATCACTCAATAGTTTCGGCGGGTGAAGAGTTACGCAGACCCTTCACCCACTCTTCACCTTCTAATTTTTCCAGTTTTTTCGCATAAAAGCAAAATTTTCCAAGGGTGAAGAGTGGGTGAAGGGTGGTGAAGAGTTAAGAGCACTCTTCACCATCATAACATTCTAATTCACAGCAAATTACACCCAAAAGGTGAAGGGTGAAGAGTAAAAGCGAGAGTAGAATTTTGACGACTGTGCTTGATTACCAAAGGCATCTTCTTCCTAAAAAAACGAGGCGATACATCGTTTCGTGCCTCGTCATGGCATAATGTTGCCCTGGTAGGGGGCAACATTATGCCATAGTCAGGCAATAAATGAAAAAAGGCTTAAATAAGCAGCAATGGAAGCCACTTTCCTCCTGACAAATAGCCATTTTTAATTCTCCCCCCAACAAAAGTGCTGTAATTATTTGGAGGTTTCAGGAATTAATCGTAAATTTGCACCAAATCTAAACAGATTCATAACTAGCTAACTTGTAATTATTAATAATTCAACCAGACAATGAAACAAAAACATTTATTTTGGGGAGCTGCGGTTGCATTGACCTTCCTCTTCAGCGCATCAGCTATTGCACAGCCAAGACACACCAAGAAAAAAGTGAAGAAAGTGGTTGAGGCAAAAGCAGGAGTATGTCCGTTTACGGACAAATGGGTAGAAGACGAAACTAAATTTGAGGATCGCAAGGAAAAGGCGCACGCTACCTTCGTGCCTTATTCTTCTACTGCCACCATGCAGAAGGACGATTACTTCAAATTCCCATGGCTCACTCCTAAGCACGCCAACTATCTCCTGCTCAACGGAAAGTGGAAATTTCACTACACAGCCGACTGGAAGCAGGGCAAGCCAGAAAAGGATGATTTCTGGGCTGACAACGCAGACGTTTCTTCCTGGAAGGAGCTCCAGGTACCTCTCAACTGGGAGATGGCTGGATACGATGTGCCTGTATATAATAATGTGGGCTATCCTTTCGAGAACAAACCGCCATTCATCACAGCCTTCAAGGATAACTTCGACAAGAATCCGGTAGGTTCTTATCGCCGTAACTTCAATCTGCCTGAAGGATGGGAAACAGGCAAGCGTGTGTTCCTGCACTTCGACGGTGCCTGCAGCGCCATCGTGGTTTGGGTAAACGGTAAGTATGCCGGCTATTCACAGGGTGCCAATACAGATGCTGAATTCGATGTCACCAACCTGGTTCGCAAGGGCAACAACAACGTATCTGTACGTGTTTACCGCTGGAGCGACGGTTCTTACCTGGAGGGACAGGATATGTGGCACCTCGGTGGTATTCACCGCGACGTTTATCTCGTAGCCACTCCTAAGACCTTCGTGGCAGATCATTACATCACTTCTGCCCTGAACAAGGATTACACATCAGGCAACCTGAATGTTGACCTGACTATCAATAACGCTGCCAAGGAGAAATCAGAGAAGACGCTGGAGATTGAACTCCTCGACCCTCAGGGCAAGTCTGTCGGCAAGCAGTCTGCCCAGGTAGCGATGACCGCCAAGGATGCTCAGAAGAACTGTCGCCTTAGCATCGGCAACCTCACCGGTCTGAAGGCTTGGACCTCAGAGCAGCCTAATCTCTATACCGTTATCGTTCGCCAGAAGACTGGCGACCAGGAAGAGATGGTATTCTCTACCAAATACGGCTTCAGAGAGGTGACCATCAAGGATAAACTGGTTTATGTAAACGGCAAGCGAGTATTCTTCAAGGGTGTCAACACCCAGGATATTCACCCACTCTATGGTCACGCCATCGATGTGGAAACCATGCTTCGCGACGTAATCCTGATGAAGCAGGCTAACGTGAACACCGTTCGTACCAGCCACTATCCTCGTCAGGCTAAGATGTATGCGATGTTCGACTACTACGGATTGTACTGCATGAACGAGGCTGACGTAGAATGCCACAACAACCACTCACTTTCCAACAACCCTACCTGGCGCGCTGCTTATGTTGACCGCACAGAGCGCATGGTATTGAGAGACCGCAACCACCCTAGCGTGGTATTCTGGTCGCTCGGTAACGAGTCGGGCGGTGGCGACAATTTCCAGGCTACCTACGATAAGGTGAAGGAGCTTTTGCCTGGTCGCGACGCTTGGGTTCACTACGAGGGCTACAAGCACGGCGCCAAGTACTCTGACTTCGGTTCAGACATGTATCCAAGAATCGAGGTAGTGAAGAAGCAGATGAACGGCCTCAACAACAAGCCTTACTTTATCTGTGAGTATGCTCATGCCATGGGTCAGGCTGTGGGTAACCTGCAGGAATACTGGGACCTCATCGAGGCAAGTTCCGGTATCACCGGTGGCTGCATCTGGGACTGGGTTGACCAGGGTATCTACGATACACGCCGCATCCGCAAGGGCCTTCCTCTGAAGGATCCTAAGACTGGACTCCACTACTACACATCCGGTTACGACTATACCAAGATGAACAACGGTTACAGAGGATTCCAGGGCGACTTCATGAGCAACGGTATCATTACTCCAGGCAGAGAGTGGACGGCTAAGCTCACCGAGGTGAAGTATGTTTACAGAGATGTGAACTTCGAGTCTTTCTACAGTCGCGTGCTCACTCTGAAGAACAAGTGCGCATTCACCAACCTGGCTGATGTCTACAATCTCAGCTACGAAGTGCTGCGCAATGGCGTATCTGTAGAGAAGAACCAGGTGGCTATCCCATCTGTATTGCCAGGCAAGACCTGCGATATCAACATCCCATACACCACCACTGTAGATGATAAGGCAGAGTATGTCATCACCTTCAGCCTCGTTCTGAAGAAGTCAACTTCATGGAGCAAGCAGGGTTATGAGATGGCTCAGCAGCAGTTCAAGCTTTCTACAGAGAATGCAGGTGGCACATCTGTTGCCGACCCTACCTTCGTGCAGAAAGACCATGGCAAGTTGCCAGCTATCCAGGAGAAGGGCAAGCTGAAGGTGAAGGATAACACCATCACCGGCAAGGACTTCAGCATCACATTCGGTGAGGATGGTACCATCGCCAACTGGACTTATCGCAATACCCAGCTCGTTCAACCTAACGCAGGTCCTGACTTCAACGGCTTCCGCCGCATCGCCAACGACAACGTGAACCTGGGTGCTACAGGTGGTGTTGCCGAGAACGAGAATAAGGAAGAGGGTGCACTCACCGGCAAGAAGATGATGGTGAAGGCTCCTAAGAAGCAGGGCAAGAACGTGGTTGTGGAAACTGCCGTTACCAACGGTAAGGATACTCACCAGATTGCTTACATCATCTATCCTAACGGAACCGTGGATATGAAGGTAACTACCAACAATTCTTCTGAGGAAACCCGAAAAATTGGTATTGCCATGCAGTTTGCTCCTGGTTTCGAGAATGTGGAGTATTATGCCAAGGGTCCTTGGAGCAACTACATCGACCGTCAGAGAGGTTCGTTGTTAGGTTTGTACAAGACCACCGTGGATGGCATGTTTGAAGAGCAGAGTGCTCCTCAGACCATGGGCGACCGCCAGGGCTTGCGCCAATTGACATTGGACAACAACAGCACGAAGTTGCAGATTACCACCGAGGGCATGGTAGCCTTCTCGTTGTCTCACTTCGATGATGCTCAGTTCAACTACGACGTATTCTATGGTGGCAAGCATCCTTACGACCTGGTACGCTCTAACCAGATTTTCGCTCACTTCGATTTCTGGCAGCGTGGCATCGGTAACCACAGTTGTGGTGGCGACTCTTGTCTGCCACAGTACATGACTCCAACAGGAGCTCATGAGTTCACCTTGCGCTTCACTCCAATGGTGAAATAAAGGAACACTAAATAAAGTCGCCCTGAAAGAGCAAAAGCTTTGGAATTGAAAGCTTTTGCCCTTTCAGGGCGATTCTATTATCTCCCTTTTAACCCAGGGTGTTACCCTGGGCTAGGAGCTTCTGCCCTTTCAGGGCGTGCTGCAAAATAGCTTTTAGTAATCCTGGATGTAGCCCTTGGTAAACATGTCGTACGACAGGGCTTCCAGCTCGGCGAGCGTCATGTGCTCCACGGAATGCTCTATCTTGCGAATCAACTCGTCCCGCTTGAAATCGTCGTTATCGCTCAGGCGCGATGTAAATCTATTGCTCATTTCTTTACTTTTGAACTTTATTACTTTGAATGTTATGATTAGCTTTATTGCTCATATGAAACTATTGGCGCTCATAGGTATTGATGATGTTTCCATCATACGCCTCATGGCTCACTAATCGGATGTTATGAGGAAGCTTTGGTGCTGCTGTTCCGGCAGTTACCACGTTTTCCACAGATGTGGATAAAGATGTTTCTACCCTGATTTCATCCCATAATCCGGCATCGAGGAAAGCCTGATGGGTGATAGCTCCACCTTCTACTATCAGCGACTGTACCTTATTATTATATAGGTACTGCATGATCTGCTTCAACACCTCTTCCTTGCCCCTGGAGAAATCCAAGCCCTCGAAACAAGGATGATGACGGTCGATGACCAGTCGCATCGGGTCCTTACCGCTCCAATCTCTTACGTTGAGCTGGCTATGGTCGCGCTCATCGGTAATCCTTCCTACCAGGATAGCATCGTTCTCGGCACGAAGCTTATGCGAAAGCATCTTGGTAAAAGGCGAAGAAATCGCCATTCCCTGATAATTATTATCCAGAAAACCATTCGCAGTCTGCGCCCATTTCAGGATGATATATGGTCGCTGATGGGTATTGAAAGTGATGAAACGCTTGTTGAGTTCGAGGCATTCCGCCTCCAGAACGCCTACTGTTACCTCGATTCCTGCCTCGCGAATCTTCTGGATTCCACGCCCCTGAACCTTGGCAAAAGGATCTACGCAGCCGCAGACACATCTCTTCACGCCTTTCCTGACGACCAGGTCGGCACAAGGAGGCGTCTTGCCATAATGGGAACAGGGTTCGAGACTCACGTAGATAGTGGCTTCCTTCAGCAGATGCTCATCTTCGGGCTTCACAGAAGCAAAGGCATTGACCTCAGCATGCCCCTCGCCACATCTTACATGATAGCCCTCGCCGATGATTCTTCCTTCTGCGCTCACGATGACGGCGCCCACCATCGGATTAGGCTTCGCATTCTGCCTACCATTCTTAGCCAACTGCAGGCAGCGGCGCATGAACATTTCGTCAATCTCCTGCTGAGAGAGCGGCTCTCCCGTCTTCGGATTCTGAAAAGATACTTTATTTTGTTTCATATTCTATTTTTCTTCGTTTTTCTTACTCATTTTCGATAAATTGTCGTACCTTTGCTCTCAAATCAAACCATAATATACAATTTAGAGATGAAAACTTATCAACACCTTTGGCAATCCCTCACCCCTCTATATGATGCTGGCGAAGCACAGGCTATCGTCCGCACCGTACTCGATGTGAAGTACGGAATGACGCTGACCGACATTATCGGCGGCAAAGTTAATGAATTATCTGCAGACGAGGGCAAAAAACTCGAAGAAATTGTCTGTAGACTGCAAAAAGGCGAGCCAGTGCAGTACGTGCTGGGGCAAGCCGACTTTGCAGGAAGAACCTTCCATGTGGAGCCGGGCGTGCTGATCCCAAGACCTGAGACAGCCGAGCTGTGTCAATGGATTGCGGAAACACAGAACGAGAACATGAAAAAAGAAGAGGCAATTATCAGAGAAGAATTTAACATCAGCCCTGACGTTGCCCTTGAAGACGTAAACTTGTTTGAGGGAAAAGGATGGTTCAAGCGCAAATATTTACGTTTGAGATTCCTCATCAAAATGATACATTGTTATAAAAAAGCTCGTCGTACTAAACTAGCCGTTCCTCGACCAAGAATCATAGATTTAGGTACCGGCTCTGGCTGCATTGCCATTACCCTGAGCCTTGACATTCCAAATTCAGAAGTATTAGGATTCGACATTTCCGACTCTGCCTGCAATGTTGCTACAAAGAATGCCAAGCAATTAGCGTCCAGAGCTAGCTTCCACAAATTCGATATTTTTGACTTGCTTGAAAAGTGTAAAACAAACAGAGAAAATCATTTTAAAGTAGACATCATCGTGAGCAATCCTCCTTATATCTGCGAAAAGGAGAAGGCAGATATGGAGAAAAACGTCCTTGATTACGAGCCCGATCTCGCCCTCTTCGTGCCCGATGAAGATCCCCTGAAGTTCTATCGAGCCATCGCCGAGTTCGCCTCATTAGAATTGCGAAGCTGGGGCATGCTCTATTTCGAGATCAACCCTCTTTACGAAAAGGAGACAAGAGAAATGCTCGAAGGATTTGGCTTCAAGGATATTGAAACCAAAGAAGATGCTTTCGGAAAGAAGAGAATGATGCGAGCAATGAAATAGACTATTAGATAAGCGGATTGCAAATCCGCAAAATAATATGGTCGAACATTTTTTGACACCGGATTGCAAATCCGGCGGAACGCCTAGCGGAAGACAACGCCTAACGATTCCAGAAAGTCCACCGCCAGGCGTCCCTGCGGATTTGCAATCCGCAGTAAAAAAAGGTTCGACCTATCAAAGCCGGAGGATTTGTAATCCTCCCAATAATACATAAATGCATTATGGAATATTATGACAACTCCAAGCGCCCCAAGAAGCCGATGACTGAGGAGCAGGCTCTCCTGAAACTCACCACCCTCTGCACGAAAGCCGAACATTGCTCGCAAGAGATGCTCGACAAGATGAAGAAATGGGGACTGGAAGAGGAAGCCATAGCCCGCAACATGGAATTTCTGACTCAGAAGAAATTTATCGACGATGAGCGCTTTGCCCGCTTCTTCATCAACGACAAGATAAAATATAACAAGTGGGGACGAAGGAAGGTGGAGCAGGCACTCTGGCTGAAACATATTCCCAAGGAAATCTCCGACCCCATCTTCGAGGAAATCGAGGACGACATGTATACGGAAACCCTCCTGCCCCTGATGAAAAGCAAATATAAGAGCATCAAGGCTAAGAACGATTATGAACGCTCCATGAAACTCATCCGTTTTGCCCTTGGCAGAGGTTACAGTATGGATGTAATTCACAAATGCATCGACAAGATGAAAGAAGAAGATTTGGGCGACATCGATTTCGAAGAAGATTTCTAAGAAAAACGTAATAATTCATCTTTATTGCATGGGTAAAAAACTAAAAGTTCAAAAATCAAAGCTAAAAATGCAAAATCAAAGTAATGCAAATCAGCCTATTAGGGAAAATACTAGACCTGTTATTCCCCCGCTACTGCCTGATATGCGGTAGCCGCCTTCAAGGGTCGGAAGAAATGCTCTGCACATCCTGCATCTCAACTTTGCCTCGTACAGATACATGGAAAAATCCATACGAGAACGAGATGGCAAAGATTTTCTGGGCACATATTCCCATCGAGCGATGCGCCTCTTTGTTTTATTACCAGAGCCATTCACCAGCCAGCCAGGCTATCTATGCCCTGAAATATGGAGACAGACCGGATGCAGGCTTCTATCTGGGAGAAATCATTGGGCATGAAGGAAACAAGAGAAATTTCTTTGAAGGAATTGACGCCATCATCCCCATTCCACTGACACCAAAAAGGAAGAAAAAACGTGGCTACAATCAAAGCGAACAAATAGCCAAAGGCATCAGACGGCAAACCCGGCTGCCCATCATCACCGATGCGGTAAAAAGGGAAGTCTTCAAAGAAAGTCAAACACATAAGAATAAATGGCAAAGACAGGAAAATGTGGAACATGCATTCCGGCTTGCTCCATTCTATCATGATGAGAAAGGCAGAAAGTACCCCACCACAGACCTGGCGGGCAAACATATTCTCATCGTAGACGACGTCTGCACTACGGGAGCCACCGTCATCGCCTGCTGTAAGGAACTCATGAAAGCTGGCAAAATGAAATTCAGCTTCACATCCGTAGGATGGACGAAGGAATAAAAATAAAGAACTGAAGAATAGTCGAAAACAGCAGAAAAACGGGCTAGAGGTATAAAAAATATATAATAAATCGCATCTTTGTGGCAATAACTCACTTTTTTGTAGTACCTTTGCCAAAAATTAATAATTAATTCCTTATAATTATGGACAAACTGAAGAAAGAATTCGCATCTAAGTTATTGAAGGTTAAGGCTATCAAATTGCAGCCTAACGATCCGTTCACATGGGCTTCTGGCTGGAAGTCCCCTTTCTATTGTGATAATCGCAAGACATTGTCTTTCCCTGAACTCCGCAACTATGTGAAGCTCGAACTTGTACACGCCATCCTGGAACAGTTCCCAGAGGCTGACGCTGTTGCCGGTGTTGCTACAGGTGCCATCGCACAGGGTGCCTTGGTTGCTGACGAGTTGCACTTGCCTTTCGTTTACGTCCGTTCTAAACCAAAGGATCACGGTATGCAGAACCTCATCGAAGGTCAGCTCGACCCTAAGGCTAAGGTTGTGGTAGTAGAAGACTTGATTTCTACCGGCGGCAGCTCTCTCAAGGCAGTAGAGGCTCTCCGCAAGAACGGCAACGAGATTGTGGGCATGGTAGCTAGCTACACCTATGGTTTCCCTATCGCTGAGAAGGCTTTTGCTGATGCTAACGTGAAGTTGGTTACTCTGACTGACTACGAGCACGTAGTGGCAGAGGCTTTGGAGACAGGCTACATCAAGCAGGAAGACGTAGAGTTGCTCCACGAGTGGCGCAAGGACCCAGCTAACTGGAAGAAGTAATTTTTGACCCATCAATCAATGAGTACAAGTACATTCGAAAGTAATATCAAACAGATTCCTCACAAGCAGGAATCTGTTTTTAATACTTTGAGCGACCTCAACAACCTGCAGGTGCTCAAGGACCGCTTCGAGCAGGTGAAAGACCAGATTCCAGAAGACAAGAGAAAGGAAATGGAGAAACTCAAGGACCTGAGATTCGACAGCGACAGCATCACAATCAACGCTCCTATGGTGGGCGACCTGAAGATGCGCATCATCGACAGAGATTTTCCAAAAACCATCAAGTTCGAGACAGAGAACAGCCCTATCCCATTCAACTTCTGGATTCAGCTGCTCCCTACAGGAGAATTCTCATGCAAGATGAAGCTCACCATCAAGGCTGAGCTCAACATGTTTATCAAGGGTATGGTGAAGAAGCCATTGCAGGAAGGCATCGAGAAAATTGCAGACGCCCTGGCGATGATTCCTTACCAGGATTAAAAATAAAGAAATTATGGCACATAAACTTTGGGAAAAGAACTTTGAAGTAAACAAGGAAATCGAAAGATTTACCGTAGGACGCGACCGTGAGCTCGACCTCTATCTCGCCAAATATGACGTGCTGGGAAGTATGGCGCACATCACTATGCTCGAAAGCATCGGACTCTTGGAGAAAGATGAGCTGACACAGCTCCTCGCAGAATTGAAGAATATCTACGCCATCGCCGACAAGGGCGAGTTCGTTATCGAAGACGGCGTGGAGGATGTTCATTCCCAAGTAGAACTGATGCTCACCCAGAAACTGGGCGACATGGGTAAAAAGATTCATTCGGGAAGATCTCGCAACGACCAGGTGCTGGTAGACCTCAAACTCTTCACCCGTCATGAGTTGAAGGAGATTGTGGATGCCGTGAAGATTCTCTTCGACGAGCTGATTCAGAAGAGTAACCAGTACAAGGATGTATTGATGCCGGGCTACACCCACCTGCAGGTGGCAATGCCTTCGTCATTCGGACTCTGGTTTGGCGCTTATGCAGAGGGACTTGCCGACGACATGCTCTTCCTACAGGCTGCTTACCGCATGACCAACCGCAACCCATTGGGAAGTGCAGCAGGCTACGGAAGCTCATTCCCATTGAACCGCACCATGACAACGGAACTTCTCGGTTTCGACAGTATGGATTATAATGTGGTTTACGCCCAGATGGGTAGAGGAAAAATGGAGCGCAACGTGGCTTTCGCCATGGCTACCGTGGCAGGAACTTTGGCTAAGATGGCTTTCGATGCCTGCATGTTCAACTGCCAGAACTTCGGCTTCGTGAAGTTGCCGAAAGAGTGCACTACCGGTTCAAGCATCATGCCTCACAAAAAGAACCCAGACGTATTCGAGTTGATTCGTGCCAAGAGCAACAAGCTCCAAAGCTTGCCTCAGCAGGTAATGCTCATCATGAACAACCTGCCAGTAGGTTACTTCCGCGACCTTCAGATTATCAAGGAAGTATTCCTTCCTGCCTTCGACGAGTTGAAGGACTGCCTGCAGATGACTGCTTACATCATCAACAAAATGGAGGTGAACGAGCATATTCTCGATGATCCTCGCTACGACCCAATGTTCTCTGTAGAGGAAGTTAACCAGCTTGCTGCCAATGGAATGCCTTTCCGTGATGCTTACAAAACTGTGGGACTGGAAATAGAAGCAGGCGAATTCAAGCCCAACAAGAACATTCATCATACTCACGAGGGAAGCATCGGCAATCTCTGCAACGATAAGATTCAGGAACTGATGGAGAAAACCCTCTCAGAATTCCACTTCGAACGCATGGAGAATGCTGAAAAGAATCTCTTGAAATAAGAACTGAAAAAGTTCCGGTATGAAGAATAGCAGATTAAAAAATATACATATATATAATAAGGTGAAGAGCATGGCTGGAATAGCTATGCTCTTACTTTGTTCGTGCGATGCGGAAAACAGCATCAGCACACAATACCTGTGCCAGTTTATCTTCAGAACCCAATATCATCTTGACTGCAGTATTGTTACTGCATTGAGCGGTGCTGGAACTTACACCATGGTTAGCGCTAGAAAAGTAAATGGAGTCTGGAATATTTACTCCACACTGAACGATGGTAAAAACCATACAGAAACCATCATCCTCTCAACTGCCAAGGAAAATTACGCCAACTATAGCCACATGGGCGCTGGAAACAATACAACCGACGCAACAAAAAACGGCTTTATATTGGGAACAACCAACTTCAATGGTTACGCTGCCTGGGACCGTCAATGCCCTAACTGCATCCAGCAATATGGAGGAACCAACTATCCGTTGGAATGGACTGGCAACCGCCAATCAGTCGTTTGCAACAAGTGCAAAAGGGTTTACAATCTGGAAAACGGCACGATAACAAGTGGCGGTCAAGGGAAAAACGACAAAGCCCTCATGAGATACAGAGTAGCTTATTAGATCGGAAGAGCACACGTCTGAACTCCAGTCACGTTTCGGAATCTCGTATGCCGTCTTCTGCTTGAAAAAA
>USQD01000011.1 GCA_900556795.1 uncultured Prevotella sp.
GTGGTAGAAAGCTCGCGCTCTATCTCCTTCACGATGTATTCATCGATGATTGCCTTCGGCGTCTTGCCGGAGATGCGGCGGGTAACCTGCGCAAGATAGCGGCCACTCACATTCAACTGGTCGGCATAGAAATGCACATCGCTATAGGTACGGCAGAAGTTATTCACCAGCGAGATAAACTGATTGTAAAGCTCAGAACTCCTGCCCTGCAGATTGCTCTCCCGTGCCAGTTCTATATTGATGAAATCCTGCGCCATCGCCAACGCCTCCTCCATCTTCTTTCCCTGGTTCAGATAGATGGCAAGGGCAGAAGAGAAGCGGTTGATGAGACCATGCGAATTGGCATTATCAAGGCGATAGATCCGGAGCCCCTGCTTCTCGGCAAGTTCCAGGAGTCGGGAGTTCTGAAGAATGATGTCGCTCTCCTTCTTTCTCGCCACGACTACCGAACAGAGCGGCAGCAGACGGTATTTGATCTGGCTCACCACATCCTCGGTCATCAGCGCATCCCCCTGGCTCGACCAGATGGAAGGGGCATAGATGATATGGTCGGGACGATACTTGGTCAAGGCATCGATGAGCACATTCAGCGTCTCAACCTTGCGTATCATTCCCACCTTCACGATGTTGGGCTGCATATCGTTCATGATTGCCTCTATCTGTCCGGAAACAATCTCGGCAGGAAGATCGAAGAACTCCTGGATACCCAGGGTATTCTGCACGGTGATGCTGGTTATCGCCGAAACAGCATAACCTCCCAATTCGAATATCGTCTTGATATCCGCCTGCACACCAGAGCCACCGGTGCTATCGGAACCTGTAATTGTCAATATCATATATTTTGAACTTAGAACATTGAACTTGAATCTTTGAACTTGAAACATTGAACTAGAAAGCCGATGACAAGCCGAAGGCAAAGATACAAAAAAAACAACGAATAGCGCTTTCCGACACGAAAAAATACTATTATTCCTATATAAAATGGCAGAAAATGCAATTTTGGTGTTAAATATTTCTGCTGTTTGACATATTTTGTTTATCTTTGCTGCATCTAATAAAACAACAGACATGAAATTTATCTACTTGACCGTTGTCCTGGCTCTAGCTACATGCTTCAATGCCAAAGCGCAGAAGGGGTACAAGAATGTGCTCCGTGAAACCAATATGGCCTTTTTCAAAACAGCCCAGGCCAAGCAGGTGGGCGACCAGATTCTTGCCTACCAGAGAATAACCGGTGGATGGCCAAAGAACATCGACATGGTGAAACCGATGAGCGATGAAGAGATGGAGAAAGTCTTGAGCGAGAAGACCCGACAGGACGACTCCACCACCGACAATGATGCCACCAACATGCAGATGCTCTATCTGGCACGACTCTACCAGGCTACCAAAACTGCAAAATACAAAGAAGCCTTCTGCCAGGGTGTAGAATACCTTTTGAGCGGACAATATGCCAACGGAGGATGGCCACAGTTCTGGCCTAAGATGCGCGATTATCAAATCCACATCACTTTCAATGACGATGCCATGGTAAATACGATGAAGCTGCTACGCGATGTATACCAACAGAAAGCACCTTTCAACAAAGGACTTACAGACAAGAACCTTAGGGAAAAAGCCCAAAAAGCTTTTGACAAGGGAGTAGACTGCATACTGCGCTGCCAGATAAGAGTGAACGGCAAACCTACCGTCTGGTGCCAGCAGCACGACAGGGAGACTTTTGCTCCTGCCCCAGCCCGTGCCTTCGAGCTGGCTTCATTCTGCTCATCAGAAAGTGCCAGAATCGTGAAGCTACTGCTCGAAATACCTAATCCTTCAGAAGAAATCAAGGAAGCCATCAGAGGAGCCATGCAATGGTTTGATGACAATAAACTGACCGGACTCAAGGTGGAAAGAACGGGAGAATACGGCTCGCCTTACCGCAACACCACATTGGTGAAAGACCCTGCAGGCACACCCCTGTGGGCAAGATTCTACGACCTGAAGAACTGCGAACCATTCGTCTGCGACCGCGATGGTATTCCACGCAAGAGTATGCAGGAGATAGGAACCGAACGCCGAAACGGATACGGCTGGTATCAGGACTCACCAGCCATGCTCTACCCGCTCTATCAGAAATGGGCTGAGAAATATGACAAAGCCCATCTGCTCAACATCAGCCTCAACACAAAAGGCAAGAACGAAACCGGACAGCTGGACCTCACCCACTTCAGCAAGCCAAGCCTGTCAGACTTCAACGCCATCGTAAAAGCCGGTGAAACGATACAGGCTGCCATAGAGAAGGCTCCTGCCAACAGCGTTACACCTTATATTATATATGTACGCAACGGCAAATATCACGAAAAAGTAATCATCGACAAGCCAAACATCGTACTGGTAGGCGAAAACAGAGACAGCGTCATCATAGAATATGCCGAGACTGCCCAGTCGCAAACCATCAAGCAATACAAAGGCAAGGATGTTCACCAGGGAGTCATCGTCCTGACCGAAGACGCCAACGACTGCGTTATCAGCGGAATCACCGTATACAACAACTACGGCTCTACCGTAGAGAAGACTACCACCCATCAGATGGCAATCTTCGGCAGAGGCACACGCACCATCATCACCAACAGCAATATCTATGCAGATGGCAATGACGCCTTGTCGCTCTGGTGTAAGCAGGATGGAATGTACTATCATGCCGACCTCTTTCTGCGCTGGCCGGGAGTAGACTTCATCTGTCCACGAGGCACCTGCTACGCTACCCGCTGCAAGTTCCTGGGCGACAGCCGTGCCATCATCTGGCACGATGGCAGAGGAGACATCAACAACAAGTTTGTGATTACGAACTCATCGTTTGATGCATTATCGCCTACCAAGTTGGGCAGATATCATCACGACCACCAGTTCTACCTCATCAACTGCAAGATGTCGAAGAACATACTGGACAGTAACATCAGCTATGCCTATACCGACAAGGTGCTCGACCCATGTCCATGGGGACAGCGAGTATACTATTACGGCTGTGAGCGTGAGGGTGGCAACAGCGGCTGGCTCAGCGACAACCTGAGCACTGCACCCGGTTCACCGGCATTCCATGCCGTTACAGCCAAATGGACCTTCATGGGCAAATGGGATCCGGAGGCAAGACTCAGAAGCCTCTGGCATGTATTGAAATATCAAGTAGAATACTAATTATAACTTAACAAAAAATCTTTTATGGATCTACAAATCAAGAAAGGCGCATTAGCCTTATCATTAAGCTTGTGCTGTGTCGGTGCATTCGCACAGAAGACCATCACAGGTACAGTAAAAGATGCAACGGGAGAACCATTAATTGGCGTTACCATCCAAACAGCAAAAGGCGGTGGTACAGTAACCGACATTGATGGAAACTTCAGCCTTAGCAATCTAAAGGTAGGCGAAAAGCTTACGATTTCCTATGTAGGATGCAAGACCAAGGTTGTCACAGTAAGCAACAATCCAACCCTGAACATCGTTCTGGAATCATCAGACAAATCACTCGATGAAGTCGTTGTCATCGGTTACGGTACGATGAAACGCCGCGACCTGACAGGTGCCGTAGCATCAGTAACAGGCGACAAGCTGGCTCAGAACCCGGTATCCAACATTGCCGAAGCCCTGCAAGGACAGCTACCTGGCGTAACCGTTACTTCTCAGGACGGTCGTCCGGGAGCCAGCATGAGTATCCGTGTGCGTGGTGGCGGTTCCATCACCCAGAGCAACGATCCGCTCTTCATCGTAGACGGAGTACAGGTATCAAGCATTGATGATATCCCAGCCGATAATATCGAAAGCATCGACGTGCTCAAGGATGCAGCCTCTACAGCCATCTACGGTGCCCGCGGTGCCAACGGTGTTATCCTGATTACCACCAAGAATGCCAAAGAGGGAAAGGTAAACGTAAAATACAACATGTATTTCAGAGTAAAGGAAACCCGGAAACCTACAAACAGGAGAGCGCCTACGACTACGTGCTGCGCAACTGGAGCTACGCTACAGCCTATAATGCAAAAGACGGGCAGGATATTGCCAAATACTTTGGCGTAGGCAGCGAGAACGGCAACCATCTGGAGGAATACAAATCGATGGGAACCCACAATTATCAGGACGATCTTCTGGGCAGTTCACACTCCTGGAACCACGACTTAAGCATAAGCGGCGGTACAGAGCGTACCAAATATTATGCAACCCTGAACTATATCAACGACAAGGGTTCATTGAACAACACCGGTTTCCGACGCTGGAACGGTAACGTGAAACTGACACAGGACATCAACAAAAAACTGAAATGGAACCTGGATGCACGCTACAGCGAGATGCAGTTCAAGGGAGCCAAGTTTGAATATGCCACCTGTTCATACAACTTCCGCCCAATCGACACTCCACTCGGAGAAGATGACGGCAGCTTGCTCGGTATGGGAGATTCACACGTATCCCAGGCTTTCAACCCTGTATCTATTTACGATAACTATACCAGCATCCATACCCGCAACAGAATGCGTGCCAACAACTCATTGATCTGGACACCAATCAAGGGGCTGACAGGAAAGACTGAGCTGACCCTGGGTCGCAACTGGAGTGAGCAGAAGACATGGGATGGAGGTTTCGAAGAAGGCTACAGCCATGCCAAGTTGAAGAAGTCTGACGGATATCATGTAAAGTGGACTTCAACCATCAACTACAACGTACAAGGTTTAGGCAAGGACCATAAACTCGACCTGCTCGCCGGTAATGAGGTTTTGGCAAGCAAGAGCAGTTCTACCACCTTCGATGGTTATGGCTATCCGGAAGAATGGGATATGAACACCGCATTCGGTATGCTCGACATGACCAACAAAGACCCAGACCTGAAAATTGATAAGGATACATACGTCAACAACATTGCCATACCAGAGCACTCATTGTCATGGTTCGGCCGTGCCAACTATTCTTATCTGAGCCGTTACCTGTTCACCGCAACCTTCCGCGCTGACGGCAGTTCCAAGTTCGCTCCTAATCACCACTGGGGATACTTCCCTGCAGCCGCAGCCGCATGGCGTATCTCAGACGAGCCTTGGATGAAGGGCACGGAAAAGTGGCTGAGCAACCTGAAGCTCCGTCTCTCATTCGGTACAGCAGGCAACGACAACATCAACTCTTCCCTCTGGAAGGATACATGGCAAAAGAGTTCTGCTACCGTAGATGGAGAAATAGTTGACACATACGTACCAGGAAGCATGATGGGTAATCCTGATCTGAAATGGGAGACCACTATTTCCCGTAATGCCGGTATTGACTTCGGTTTCTGGAACGGAAAGCTCCGCGGTACCCTGGACTTCTACTGGAACACCACCAAGAACATCCTGATGATGGTGCCTATCGACACCTCTACCGGTTACACCTATCAGTTCCAGAACGTAGGTAAGACTTCCAACAAGGGTGTGGAGCTGGCACTCAACTACGAGATTGTCCGAAACAAGGACTTTAACCTGAGCTTTGGCATGACCTACAACTTCAACCATAACAACATCGATGATCTCTTCGATGGCGTATTGGCAGATACTCATACCAACTGGGGCTCAACTACCCGTCTTCCATACTACGACTACGTAATCCGCAAGGGTAATCCTGTAGGTTTGATTCAGGGCTACAAGTCACAGGGTTTCTACACCGTAGACGACTTCAATGTCGGTGCAGATGGTATATGGACCCTGAAACCTGGCATTCCTGACAATGTAGACAACATCGGTAACTTTGCCGGTGCCGAGAACTATAAGCGTCCAGACGGGCAGAAGGCATTCCCTGGAATGGCTAAGTTTGCAGATACCGATAATGATGGAAAGATTACCGCCAGTGACGTAACCATCATCGGCAAGACCAAGCCTCAACATACCGGCGGTTTCAACCTCTCCGGTCATTACAAGAACCTGGACTTCACCGCCAACTTCACTTATCAGATAGGCGGCAAGGTATATAATGCCAATGCCCTGCATGATATGATGGGTGGTAAGGACACCTGGTATGGTGCAGCCAAGCTTAATATCGTAAGCGACTGCTGGAAGATGTACAATGTAGACAGCAAGGGCGATCTTTACGCCGTGACAGACCCAACCGAGCTGAAGGCTCTCAATGCCGGCGCCAAGTATGCTCTGCCATTTGCTGAAGTAGGTCTGGTTACATCCGACTTCATAGAAGATGCCTCTTACCTTCGCCTGCAGAATCTCTCCGTAGGCTACACCTTTCCAAAGAGATGGATGAAACCTCTCGGAATCAGTAATCTCCGTGTGTATGCAACAGCAACCAACCTGTTCTGCCTCACCGGTTATAGCGGTATCGATCCAGATGTCAACACCAACTTCGATGCTGGCGGCAACGGATTCCCTACCCCTAATTACGATTACCAGGCATATCCAAAGACACGCTCTTGGACATTCGGTATAAACTTATCATTCTAATTTACAAATAAGGAAACAGATATGAAAAATAGATTTTTATATATCGCTCTATACGCTGCAGGAATACTGGGTGCTACCTCATGCAGCGACTATTTGGAAACGAAATCATCTTCTACCGTGGATGCAGATTTCGTTTTCTCCAGCACAGCCACAGCCAAGGCAGCACTGGAAGGAGCCAAAGCTGCCATGCATGGTGCCTACAGTTCACACATCTTCGGTGATGGTCTCTACTATGCTGCCGATATTGCCGGTTCAGACATCATGCGCCATCCGGAAGGATATGCCAAACAGCCTGGCCGCCATCCGGCAGAAGCATTCTATCGCAACGGAACCGAGACTGGTGCTTACGGACTCACCTCGTATATGAAAGAAGGAACAGATGGTTCATACGGCTACCTTTTCAGCGTGATTGGTAAATGTAATGCCATCACTACAGCCTTTGAACAGAAAGACAACTTCGAAGATATGATGAGCCAGTCGGAGCCTACTGAGTTGAGCCAGCTTTATGGTGAAGCCGTAGCTATCCGTGCTACCTGCTACAGAGAACTCATCAAATATTTTGGGGATGTGCAGTTCCAGTCTACATTCGGCGTGGCAGCAGGTGGATTGGTCAGCCGCGATTCCATCTATGACGTCTGCATTGAACAGCTCAAGAAAGTGGAACCTCACATGTATGTTCTAGGCACCTGTCCAACCTATGCCAACAATGCGAAGAACTATTACTCACGCACCTATGTAGATGGTCTCATTGGCCGCATGGCATTGGAAGCTGGTGGTTACCAGACCCGCCGAAACGACATCAAGCGAGTAGATGGCAAAGGCAATCCACTCACCTTCGAAGCCCTCGGCACTGATAACCAGAACGCCACTTATGGCCGCCGTTCAGACTGGAAGAATCTTTATGCCACAGCCAAGGAATACTTCAAGAAGGCCATCGACAACGCAGGTACTGCCGTATTCCACGAAACAGACCCTCGCTCAGAAGACAAGAATGGACGTGTCTACAACAATCCATACCAGTACTTCTTCCAGCAGTTGCACGATGCAGATGCCACCTATGCCGATGAAAGCATCTACGAGGAGCCTTTCACCCAAGGATCGTCAGGCAACGACCCACGTCCTTACTCTTTGGGGCGCCCTTCAAATGGTGGTTCCAAGGTAGCATACCCTTGCAAGAACTACGGACAGGGACGTATCAACCCAGCCTTCTATTATGGAGATTTCGATCCTAAGGACCTACGCCGAGACGTAGCATGCACCGTAACAGGAAGTACCGGAAAGGGCATCGAGGCTCTGATTCCATTCACACCAGGTTCCAAACAAAGTGCCGGTGGTATCAGCTGCAACAAGTTTGATGAGAACCGCCAGGCTACAGTCTGGACTCAGGCACAGCGCCGTTCCGGTATCAATGCTCCTTATATGCGATTGTCAGAAATGTATCTTGGCTATGCAGAGGCTTGCGCAGCTACAGGCGACAACGCAGAAGCAAAGACCTATCTTACAAAGGTTCGCAACCGCGCCTTCCGCACAGCTGATGAGGCAAACGTAGAAGGATTCATCAACAAAGAAGGTTCCTTGCTCAAGGCTATCATTGACGAGCGCGGATTCGAGTTTGCCGGCGAAGGCGACCGCCGTTTCACCTTGATACGTACGGGTCTGTTACCAGAAAAGATAAAGGCTATCAAGGACCTTACCCGCAAGATGATTGACGGTTTGAAGACAAACGGTTCATACACCTTCGAGAATGGTAATACCATCTCTGCCTACATCTATACCAAGAGCGTAGATGCTGCAGGCATGAAAGATGCCAACGGCAATACAGTATACGGTTACCGATTGACTACCCAGTGCCCAGAAGGCAAAGAGAACGATCCTGTGCTTTATCCTTCATGGCGCGGTCAGAAAGACAATTGGGATGACCTGGGGCTCAACTATGGCACCAAGACACCAAAGACCAACCTTGCCATCAAAGGCTTGTTCGACAAGGTTTCTGACGAAGAAGCTGCAGAACTGACAAAGGATGGATATAAAAAGGTTAATTGGGGAAAGACGCTCGTAGATAATGATGATGAGTACTACAAGTATCTCTTCTACGATTACGACTACGTATCAGCACCAATCTATCTGTGGCCATTCACTCCAAACATCATCGCAACAGGTGGATTCGTAAATGGATACGGATTCTCTAACAAGTAAATAACTGAGCCCACTTTAAAAAGTAAGATCTTTTTAAAGTGGGCTCAGTAACATATTATCTTTACTTCTGTTTCATGTATTCCGTCGGTGTCATTCCGAAAGCCTTAGAGAAGCATTTCGAGAAATAACTACTATTAGAGAAGCCAACAGTATACATCACCTCAGATACACTAAACTTTCCGGCACTTAAGAGTTTGGCTGCCTTATGCATTCGTAAGTCTCTAATATATTCTACCGGTGTACTACCAGTTAAAGCCTTCACCTTACGATAAAGTTGCTTATTACCCATACTCATTACTTCCTGTAACATCGTAACATTAAAATCGGAATCTATCATATGTTCCTCTATTGCACGGTTGATTTCATCTAATAAATGTCGATCAGCCTCACTCAATTCAGGTACAACAGCTTCAGACTGCTTCCCATTAACATCTTCGTCTGCAACAGATTGAGAAGGCTTTTCTATTTGCCCTCCAACTGATGAAGAAGAATTGCCCAAAGGCAGTTTCACATCCAAAAAACGGCTCATTAATTCATTCACTTCATCAAATGACTGATGAGCCACAGCCGCCTTCAATCCTTCTGTCAAACGGGCAAAGAAGTCCATACGCATCTGCACCTGATCAAGGATTTCAGCTTTCTGTTTTTGCTCCTCTTCTAATTTCTTATGCAAGAAATAGTAACTTACCACCCAGGAGATAAGAACTATCAAAGCCGTGATGTAGAACAGTTTTGCCCAGATTGTCAAATACCAAGGCGGCAAAACCGAAATGTCCTGCGAATAAACTTCTGCACCTATTTTTCCTTCGCCATTTACAACACAAACACTGAGATGATAGTTTCCATAAGACAAACCGTTATAGACAATATCAATATCTCCAGACTTCAAATAATTCCAATCATGATCACTACCCTCTAACTTGTAAGCATAAACAGCAGAAGGATGATCAGCAAATGGAAGGTCAGTAAGATGCAAAATAAAACTGTTTTCATCGCTCTTGAGCACCAGCTTCTCACTACGCTCATCCCATGGTTTTCCATTCACAACAATACCTGCCAAAATCAATTGATTGAGCTTCTTTGGAGAAAGAACCGCATCTGAACGAATCTCAACAAAGCCATCATTACCTCCCATCACTACTTCATGGGTAGACTTACTGTAATAAATGGTAAATGGAGTAATAGAAGGGATAACAAAGCGCATGCTCTCTCCTTCATGGCTGATAACACAACACTCATTACCTGTCACTACCCATATTTTGCCATCTACATCACACATGGTACTTACCTTGCACCCTATCTTCCACTCCTTTGAGCCAAAGTTGGAACCCTTAATTTCACCAGCAGCATAGTAACATTTCACCGAACTATTATCACCAACCCATATATTGCCTTTGCTGTCGGCCATCATATAGTTAACCACACCAGAATTAGTCACATGAACTACCTTCATATCATATGGATTGATACAATCTAGGCGATTAAAAGTAGAAACCAAAATTCTTCCCTTTCCATCCATGACCATCTGTCCAACATGCAATCCGGAGAGAGCATTCTTACCCTGATCAGAGAAATGATAGTCAGCTACCGTCTTACCGGCAAGTAAGGAAGCCTTATCCATCACAAAGACACCACCCTGATAAGATGCCATCCATAATCTACCCTTCTTATCTTGAAGAATATCATAAGCCCAGGCAGTAGAATACTTGCCCGTTCTGTCATAGACGATGAAATTACGCATCTGTCTTGAACTGTGATCATAAAGATTTATACCATGGTCTGTACAAATCCAAACATCTCCATCATTATCTTCATAAATTTTACGCACACGGTTGTGAGTTAGTGGATAAGCCTGATTATTCTGCTTATACCAAGCCACATTCTGATAAATAGCATCACCCGTAGAAGATTTTGACTGAGAATAATGAATCAAGCCGTTGGTTCCACCCATCCACCATTCACCGTTTCGGGTCTGAAGCATGGCATGAAGGCAGTTACCTTCACCCGAAAAAGTTACTCTGTCGAGCGACACATAATTATAATAAGTATGAGTAGTGAGACGAGATAGTCCATTATCGGTTCCAATCCATACATTCTGCCATTTATCCACGAAACAAGTCCATACAATGTTATTAGGAATGGTTGCTTCATTGCGCGAATCGTGCGAATAATGGGCGATGGCATTATTCATTGCCATCACATAGAGTCCGTTATCAGTTCCAATGTAAAGATTACCATTGGACTCTTCTGCCAGACATTTCACCGAGTTACCATCCAAAGCCGCAATTTTAGAGAATGTCTGAAGATTGAGATCTGCACAATAGAGCGCACCTTCAGAACCAATCCAGTAGCAATGGCGCTTGGCATCATAAGCCAAGGCATTAACCAATGGCTGAGCACCAGCAGTAAGAGGCAATAATCGATTGTTCAAGTACAATCCATTAATTTTACCCTGCAATAATCCTTTTGAGGTATGCAGCAAGGCGTAGACATCACCTCCATAGTTGGCATTCCTGGTTTGCAAGTCTAGCACACGGAGCTCCTTCATTGCTTTTCGCTTCACCTCATTCTGAAAGTCAGCGACAGCTGGAGTCTGCAAATAAGCATTGGTATGAGTATCAAATTTCAAAATACCATTACCTGTAGCCAAATACAATAGATTATTATCAAAAGCGAGAGCATTGACACGAGTATTGCTATAGGAATGATCCTGATAGTGGCGATAGCCATGATAACCATCATAACTATAAAGTCCGTTATCAGTACCAACCCACATCATCCCCTGTGCATCCTGGGTGATGGAGCACACGGTCTGCGCACCTTCTAACGACACATTTATGAATCGTTGCGCTGCAACCGGAAGGACCAGTAACGACAACAAACATACGACATATACTCTATGAATAAACTGCTTCATCTTGAAGTTATTTGTTAAATTAGTTATTATTGGCTGCAAAATTAATCAATTATTGTCACTTAACCAAATAAAAAGAAAGAAAAATCCCTGGGAATAAAGAGCGCTCTTTATTCCCAGGGATTTGACAAGAAAAGGAATCCTTCGAAAACAAAGGACATATTATTCTAGATTGCCTGCAACTGAATGATCTTTTCGATATTTCTCTTGACATCCTTCACCTTCAGGGTGATATTACCCTTCTGTTTGCTACTCTGCACGACAACTACAAGTTTACCAGAGAAGAGTTTCATCTGCGGCTGGGTGAATGGTTCGAGCGATGTGGCATCGCCATTGCATGCTGCCTTGAAGGTTCCGGCGCCTGTTACCTCGAAGGTAAGCTGATCATCAGCGAGCGGACACTCATTACCATCCTTATCCAGAAGGCTCACGGTAACAAAAGCGAGGTCGTTGCCATCGGCATTCAGCAGCACGTTGTGCTCATCGGTGCAGCCTTCTACCATGCAGGCGATAGGCTCATGGTCTGGAGTCTCCACGCTGAACTTCATCTGCGCAGGTTCTCCGGCTGTACGCTTCACGTCCTCGCCTACCTTGTCGCCATACTGATTGTAGGTAACCACGCGAATCTCACCTGGTTCATACTTCACATTGTTCCAGCGGAGGCGATAGCGGTCGAGGCGGCTTGACTTGTCCTTGCGAACTCTGCCCTGGCTCTTGCCGTTTACGAAAAGCTCGCCTTCCACACCATCGGTATAGCAATATACAGGGGTAACCTGTCCTTCCCTGCCCTTCCAGTTCCAGTGAGGAAGAAGATGGGTGGTATGCTGATGCTCGTTCCAGCGGGCACGATACATATAATACCGATCCTTTGGAAGTCCGGCAAGGTCACAGATACCGAAGTAGCTGCTGTGGCTTGGCCAGTAGGTATCGTATGGAGTCGGCTCGCCCAGATAATCGTAACCCGTCCACACGAACTCTCCGATTACCCAACTGTAGTCATCCTGCATCTTCCAGTCATCATCCGGAAGATTACTCCAGGAGCAATACTCCGTGTCATAGCTGGAGCACTGGCCGTCGGCGTATGGATTGTTGTTGCTGGCACGCACCTGAACCGGGAACTTATACACGCCACGAGAGCTGACGGTAGATGCTGTCTCTGAACCCAGGAGGAATCCCTGAGGCAACTGCTCGATATTCTTATAATATTTATGTACGCGATAGTTGAAGCCCGGAACGTCCATCACCTGGGCAAATCCACTCTTCAGGGCAGCCTCAGCTTTGTCCATACCCTGGGTTACAGGGCGGGATGGATCGTACTGATGACAGATATCCTGCAGATGCTTGGCTATCTCCATACCCTCCTTGCTCCACTGCTCAGGAATCTCGTTGCCGATACTCCACATGATGATGCTAGGATGGTTGCGGTGATGCTTCACCAGATTGGTCATATCCCTGTCGCTCCACTCCTTGAAGAACTTGGCGTAACCATTCTTGCACTTAGGATAAATCCACATATCGAAGCTCTCAGCCATTACCATCATACCGAGAGAATCGCAGATTTCCATCTGCATGGTAGAAGGCATGTTGTGGGCTGTACGGATGGCGTCGCAACCCATCTCCTTCATCGTCTTGATCTGGCGGATGAGAGCAGCCTTGTTCTCTGCAGCTCCCAACGGACCGAGGTCGTGGTGCAGGCAGACACCCTTGATCTTGCGGGTAATGCCATTGAGCTGGAAACCATTATTCTTGGATACCGAGATGGTACGGATACCGGTCTTCAGCGTCTGGACATCAGCCACCTTCTTTCCTTCATATCGGGTTAACTTCACCTGATAGAGGTAAGGAGATTCCGGAGACCAGAGCTGAGGATTCGCTACCTTCAGAGTAGTCTTGATGGCTGGGGTTGCACCAGAGATTGTCTGCTCGGCAACCTTTGTACCAGCCTCATCGAGCAAGGCGATGACAGTCTTGCCCGACTTACCGATTTTTCCTTCCAGCAGGGCGTTCACTTCCACTTCGGCTTCCTGCTTATCAGCTTTCAGGGTACGCACGAAGGTATCCCAGGTAGAGAAGTTCTCGTTGCCGTAAAGTTCCACGGAAACCGGACGGTAAAGACCACCGCCAGGATACCATCGGCTGCTTTCCTCTACATTGTTGAGATGAACCTCTACGAGATTCTTCTTGCCACCAAACTGCACGTAAGGAGTAATGTCGATGCGGAAGGCATTGTAGCCGTAAGCCCATCTGCCAGCCTCCTTGCCATTCACCTTAACGACTGGCTGACTCATCGCACCATCAAAAACGAGGACGGCACGCTTGTAGCCCTTCGGCAACTGAAGATTCATCTTATACATACCCTCTCCAATCCAAGGGAGAGCTCCAGAGCGTCCCGACTTCTCGGTCTTCTCCTTTTCGCCATTCTGCTCGATAGCCACCATCTGCAGATCCCATTTCTTATCGAAAGGACCCGAGATAGCCCAGTCGTGAGGCACGGCTACCTGCGACCACGATTTGCCATCGCGGGAGAAATCCCACGATGGCAAATTAATGACTTTTCTGCTCTGTGCCTGGCACATGGTAGAGAACGCCAGGGCGAGAGACACGAAAGTAATGCTTCTCTTGATCATATCTTTTTCTTCTAAGTTAGTACAATATTCCATTTTAAAATTCGCTTCTATCGCTCCCAGAGGAAGCTAAGAAAGCTAACTTACCCGATTACTTGAAAGCATCGAGTGCTGCGGTTGGCTTGCCGCTGTTATCGAAGGCGCCCTTGTCGTAGCCGTTCCAGCCGCTGTTGCACTCAGGCTCCCAGTAGAACACGCCCTCGCAGGTAGAGATTGCCTTGCAGCCATCCACCATCTTCTTGAGAAATGGAGCGGCATTTTTTGAATTCCACACCATACCAATCTCTGAGATGATGACATCGCAGTTGTATTTGCCGGAAAGTGTCTTGATGTTGCTGAGACAGTCATCAGAAACCTGCTCCCAGGTCTTGTCAGTAATCCAATCTGGATAGAGCGACATACCGATGACATCCCACTTGGCACCATTCTGCTTCAAGCCATCAAACATCCAGGTATATTGGCTCAGATTGTTTCCCTTGTCGAGATGCACGATCACCTTAGCCTCCGGATAAATCGCCTTGACGGCATCATAACCGGCATTGATATAAGCGGCAAAATTAGCCATGTTCTTAGAGGCACGGCCTGTTACCTTCAGGGCAGCATCGCCAGCCTCATCATTCCAGAGCATTCCGTCGGTGGTCTCGTTACCTACTTGTACCCACTCTACGTTGACGCCTCTTGCCTTCAAGGCATTCAATACATCCTTGGTATGATCGGCAACCGCCTGCTTCATCTGCTCGAAGTCATAGTTTTTCCAGGCAGCAGGAACACCCTGTTTGGATGGGTCTGCCCAGGTATCAGAGTAGTGGAAGTCAATCATCAGACGCATACCGAGCTGCTGAGCTCTCCATGCCTTTGCCACCACATCATTCTTTCCGTTCCATCCATCCTCTGGGTTTACCCATACACGAAGGCGGATGGAGTTCATGCCGAGGTCGCGGAGAAGCGCCATGCACTCAGTAGCCTTACCGTTAGCATTATAGAACTTCTTTCCGTTCTGCTCCATCTCTGTAATCCAACTTACATCGGCTCCCTTGGCAAAGCCACTCATATCGTATGTCTTCTCCTTTTCGGGAGTGGTATTATCATCATTGCTGCAACTCGTGCCCGTGATAGAAAACAAGAGTGCTGAAGCCAGCAATATGGCTTTTCCTAAAATATTCTTCATTGTTCTTTGGGTTTATAGCTATCTTTACTTTATCCTAAAAACGCTTTTACGTATCAGATATTGCAAAGATAGCTGAATTATTTATTCATACTTCCAGGTCATGGCGTTGATGTCGGCAGTAACAGTAACCTCGCCGCCAGTTACATCGTCCTTGAACCAAATGTCCCAACAATCACTAGCTGTTGACAATTTAAAGGAGTCGCTTATGACAACGATTTGTTTCGGTTGCAAAAGTAAGAAATAGAATACAAAGTGCTAGACAGATACTTGACAAATGAAAAGAAAAAACGGACAAGAAGACGGAATATATCCGCTTTTGTCCGTTTTGTTATATTATAATGGAGGAAAAACTATTCTGCCGCAGGAACAAGCTTGATGGCGAAGAGATTTACCGACTTGTCTTTTGTAATTTCATGGGTGCCTGCTTCCAGGGTTGTGGTGTAAGAGCTTCCAGTTGCCTTGATCTTTGTGCCTGCAATCTTCATGGATGCCGTCTCGCTATCCGCGAAATAGAAGGTAGCTGTTACCTTTTTATCAAGAACAAGCTTGATGCTGGTAGAAGATTCCATCTTCACACATGTAGTATAAGCTGTACCATCGATGGTAGCAGGACCCTTGCTTGTTGAGTAAGAACCGTTCACGGTTACAATGCTGTTGGAAGGAGTCTTACCAGCAAAGGTTACCAAGACGGTGCCTTCTATAGAAGGAGTCTCAGAAGTCTCAGGCTTGGATGGGGTATCTGGAGTTGACGGAGTCTCTGGAGTGGATGGTTCTGTTGTCTCACCACCCGTAGAACCGCCTTCGCTTGAAGAACCTTCTACATCGAATACCTTTACCACGCCCGACTTGTAAGCATCGAGAAAGCTTGCCAATGCTGGCAATGGCTGCTGATAACCATTGGTTACTACGGTTTCATCTGGAATATCGAAGTTTATATCGCCATGATTCAATCGGCCGGCACCATAGAAGCCTTCGATAATAGCAGGCACATCGGCTGCGTTATCAGCTGTATGTGCATACATCAAGCTTGAGTTGGTATCGAAGTTATTGTAAGAAGTACCACCCACCAATGTTTTTACGCTGGCTGGAACCTGATCAGAGACCTTGGCTACATCGTAGGCATCGAAGCTGGTATTGTTGGATGCATAGGTAACGTAGCTGAATCCGCTTGGCTTATTGGCAAACACATTGCCATATGCCTTGATCATACCGCCATTCTCGCCAGAGAAGGTTCCCTTTGAACCCTTGGCATCGGTGCCCTGCAGAGAACTCATGATTGGGCGCTTCACGGCATCGAAGTAGTTTGACTCCATGAAGATGCTGGAACCCATAGTGGCACCTACACCATATACATCACAATGCTGATAGTAGTTGTTGTACATGTGAACGGTCATGGTACGTACACGGGCATGACGGGAATCGGAATGGTCGAACCAGTTGTGGTGATAGGTAATCCAGTTTTCACCGGTCTCGCTCTTCATACCACACATAGAAGATTTACCATTATCCCAGAAATGGTTGTAAGCCACGGTTACATACTTGGAGTTGTCCTTGATATCTACGGTACCATCGCCCTTAGCCTGATCGGCAGCACTTCCCTTTCTGCCATAGAACAGATCCAGGTGGTGAATCCAGATGTTTGAATTCTCTGTATCGAGCGACATTGCATCGTCGAGACAACGCATGATGGCGAAGTTACGGAACTCCACACTCTTGGCACTTCTAACCAGAAAACCGAAGCCATAGATGGTGGCATCATCACCCACACCCTCAAAGGTCATGTTCATGGTAGAATAGCCAGTCTTACCCTTAATCTGCAAACCCTCGGCAGAACTTGAGATACCATCCAAGTCAGCCAGACTCACCTTACCGATGATACGGAAAGCGATAGGAGTGGTATCATATCCTTTCTGGTAAGCATCAATGATGGCCTGCAAACCTGTCACGGTCTCTTTCTTGTTGTTGGCTCCGGTGATGACTTCAGTAGATACAGTCTTGGCTGTGCTTGCTGTAATGTAGAGAACCTTGGCATCCGACTTCAATGTACCATCATTGTTGTAAGCACCAATACCCTCGAAATTGAAATGAGCGAAGCCCTCACGGTTGTAGTTCTTTACAGTGAGATTAGAAACAGTGTTGGCACCTGCCATCTCCTTACCGGCAGCATCCACAGGAACCACCTTCACAGAATAGGTATCCGCCTTCAAGCCGAGCACATCAGCACGGAAATAAGAAGCATACTGACGGATGAGCTGCGCATCAATCTTCTTGCCATCTACATATACATGATAAGAAGAAGCTCCCTCGAAAGGCGCCCACTTCAGATATGCAGACTCCAGCCAAGCCTTCGCTTCCGTAATCTTCACAACACCAGCAGGATTCTCAATGCCTCCGTTATCACCCTGCTCTAATCTCTTTGCAAAGTTGATTTCCCTTACAGATGCATCATACTCATCGTTATCGCTTCCATCCTTAGGGGCAACAATTGTCTTATTACCCTCAAACTTCACGCTTGCCAAATCAGCGGTGTTATAATACATCACATCACCAAAATTGGTGGTAACAAACATCTGATTTACCTTACTATCACGTGCTACAGCATGATTCACCTTATCTGTAGCAGACTGAGCCAACATGGCACCTGCACTTCCCAAGAAGAGTGCCAAGGAGTATACCATTTTCTTCATTTTGCTTTCCACTTACTTTATTTGACAATTAGTTTCTGACCATTGATTACGTATACACCTTTAGATAACCTCTCTACAGATGTACCAACCAGTTGTCCATTAAGGTTATATACTTTACCATTCCATGTCTTAGTTGTTTTTTCGACATGGTTAATTCCCGTAGTCCCTCCATAGGTAAAGGAAAAGGCTACTAGCGACATATCCTTCGTTTCCGAAGTATTGTCGGCATAATTAAGTACAACATCATCACCCTCAAAGGTAATTTCTGTTACGACCTTATCTATGACATTGCCATCAATTTTAACGGTCTGCTTGTTGTCTGCATACGCTACAGTAGATAACATACAAGCCAATAATACTAAGTAAGTCTTTTTCATTGTCAGTAAAATAATTATAG
>USQD01000012.1 GCA_900556795.1 uncultured Prevotella sp.
CATAACTACATAAAAAACACAAACTGCTGAAACATTCAAAAACTTCAAAAGCCTCGACGTGATGTCGGGGCTTTGGTTTTCTTGCTTATCTTTGCAAACCATTTGGTTGCAAAGATAAGCAAGAAAATTGAAGCAGATTCGCTTTTCTTGGGTGTATTTCCGACAACTGACAGAATTATTAAATCTATAAATACAGATAAGATGAAGCAAAAAATTGGTATTGCTGGTATTTATTTGCTCGGTGCTCTCGCAGCACAGGCGGGCAACTATACCGTCAAATCGCCTGATGGCAAATTGGCAGTGAATGTATCGTGTGAAGGGGGGCGGTATCATCATCGAATAACCGGCTGTTTGAAGAAACGAAACGCTTGCTGTCAAGCATAAAAAAAGGTTCCTTTGAAGGATGTTACTCCTTGAAGGAACCTTTCTTGTGTATATATTATAGAACCTATTGAATCTTATGGTTCTCTTGAGACTTCCGGAGGAAAGCTTTAGTCATTCTTGAAAACCAAACCGTGATCCTTGACGTAATCGATGGTGATTGGCTTCTCACGGCTTACTTCCTCTGAAAGAATCTTCTTGCTCAAATCGTTCAAGACGTAATCCTGGATGGCACGCTTTACTGGACGGGCACCAAACTCTGGATCGTAACCTACCTCGGCAAGATAACTGATAGCGGCTGGAGTCCAGCGGAGATCGAAGCCCTGAGGCTCCAACATCTTCTTGACTCTGTTCATCTGCAACTCCACAACCTTGGCAATCTGATCCTTGGTCAATGGCTGGAAGGTGATGATGTCGTCGATACGGTTCAGGAACTCAGGACGGAAGGTCTTCTTCAACATCTCACGGCTCGCATTGGAAGTCATGATGATGATGGTGTTCTTGAAGTTGACTACACGACCCTTGTTGTCGGTCAATCGGCCATCGTCCAATACCTGAAGCAGGGTGTTGAAGACATCAGGATGAGCCTTCTCAATCTCATCGAAGAGAACCACACTGTATGGCTTGCGGCGAACAGCCTCGGTCAACTGACCACCTTCATCGTATCCTACATACCCCGGAGGCGCTCCGATAAGACGGGTGACGCTGAACTTTTCCTGATACTCACTCATATCTATTCGGGTCATCATCGACTCATCGTTGAAGAGATATTCTGCAAGCGCCTTGGCAAGCTCAGTCTTACCTACACCGGTGGTACCGAGGAAGATGAAGCTGGCGATAGGACGCTTAGGGTCCTGCAAACCGGCACGGCTGCGGCGTACGGCATCGCTTACGGCTGTGATTGCCTCGTCCTGACCGATGACTCTCTTGTGAAGTTCCTCCTCCAGATGGAGCAGTTTCTCGCGTTCGCTCTGCATCATACGGCTTACTGGTATTCCGGTCCAGCGGCTCACTACCTCAGCAATATCATCGGCAGTCACCTCTTCACGGATCATGGCTTCACCGCCCTGTGTGCTCTTCAGCTGCTCCTGAATCTTCTTGATATCGTCTTCGAGAGCTACCAGCTTGGAGTAGCGAATCTCTGCAACACGTTCGTAGTTTCCTTCACGTTCCATGCGCTCAGCCTCGAACTTGAGGTTCTCTATCTCCTGCTTGTCTTGCTGAATTTTGTTGACAAGAGCCTTTTCGCCTTCCCACTTTGCGCGGAAGTCGTGCTCCTTATCCTTCAATTCTGCAATCTCCTTGTCGAGCTGCTGAATCTTTGGCTGGTCGTTCTCACGCTTAATAGCCTCACGTTCAATCTCCAGCTGCTTCAAGTGACGGGTGATTTCGTCCAGTTCCTCTGGCACGGAGTCACGCTCCATACGGAGCTTGGCTGCGGCTTCATCCATCAGGTCAATGGCCTTATCCGGAAGAAATCTGTCAGAAATATATCTCTCAGATAACTTGACAGCTGCTATGCAGGCATCATCCTGGATACGAACCTTGTGGTGGTTCTCGTAACGCTCCTTGATACCACGAAGAATGCTGATGGCATCTACCTCGTCTGGCTCATTCACCATCACAGTCTGGAATCGGCGTTCCAAAGCCTTATCCTTCTCGAAGTACTTCTGATACTCGTTGAGGGTTGTGGCACCGATGGCTCTCAGTTCGCCACGAGCCAAGGCTGGCTTCAGAATGTTGGCTGCATCCATGGCACCCTCGCCACCGCCAGCACCTACCAGGGTATGAATCTCATCGATGAAGAGGATAATCTGACCGTTGGCGTTGGTTACCTCCTTGATAACGCTCTTCAGACGCTCTTCGAACTCACCCTTGTATTTGGCACCGGCAACCAGTGCACCCATATCGAGAGAATAGAGCTGCTTGTTCTTCAGGTTCTCCGGTACATCGCCACGAACGATACGCTCTGCAAGTCCCTCAACGATAGCGGTTTTACCCGTACCAGGCTCACCGATAAGGATAGGGTTGTTCTTGGTTCGGCGAGAGAGAATCTGAAGAACTCTTCGAATCTCTTCGTCACGACCGATAACCGGGTCGAGCTTGCCGCTTCGAGCCTGTTCTACCAGGTTCTTGGCATATTTTTCAAGACTCTGATAGTTCTCATCGGCACTCTGGCTCTTTACGTTCTGTCCCTGTCGCAAAGCCTGGATGGCTGCGGTGAGATCCTTCTCGTTGGCACCCGCATCCTTGAGGATTCGGGCAGCGGTAGAGTTGCCTTTGAGGATAGCGAGGAGGATAGGTTCCACGCTTACGAATTCATCTCCCATCTTCTTGGCGATGTCCTCGGCGTTGATCAATATCTGGTTGGTATCGCCTGAGAGGTATGGCTGACCAGCACCCTGCACACGAGGCAAGTGCTGCATCTCCTGCTGCAGGAGCATGGCAATCTGGTTGCCGTTCATACCCAGCTTCTGGAAGATGTAGTTGGTTACATCAGGTGCTTTCTCGATGATACCACTGAGAAGATGCACCGGTTCGATGGTCTGCTGACCATTTCTCTGCGCTATGTTCACAGCGGACTGCACCGCTTCCTGCGCCTTGATTGTAAATTTGTCGAATGTCATATCTTATCTCCTTTCTAATTTATGTTATTTCTACTTGATGTTTGTTGATGCTTCTGTCTTTTTCGGGCTTTCGGCTTTCAGGACTTCAAGCTCTTTCGGGCTTTCGGCTTTCAGAAACTTCAAGCCCTGCCGACTTTCGGCATCGCTAAGCATGGGAGCGAATAGTATGCCTTGTTGGGCTTTTTGAGGGTTTTTCTGACTTTTTGTCTGATTTTTCCTGAAACTTGTCTCTTTTTTCTGTGCTTCTCTGTCAAAATGTCTGAACCATTTCTTGATTTATCGCAAATTATTAAAGAATAGCTTTAAATAATGTGATAATAGCTCTTAAATATTTGCGTATTTCAAATGTTTTTCGTAACTTTGCAGCGATTTAAAAAATAGATTGAAGTCTAATTCAAAATAGATAAATAGTTAATGGCTGAAACAAAGAAAATTAAGACAGCTTTGGTGTCTGTCTTCCACAAGGATGGCTTAGACGAGTTGCTCGCTAAGCTGAATGAAGAGGGTGTTAAGTTCTTGAGTACTGGTGGTACCCAGAAATTTATTGAATCTCTTGGTTATGAATGTCAGAAAGTAGAGGACGTTACCACATATCCATCTATCCTTGGTGGTCGTGTGAAGACTCTTCACCCAAAAATATTCGGAGGTATCTTGGCTCGTCGTGACAACGAGGGCGATCAGGAGCAGATGAAGGAGTATGAAATCCCTTCTATTGACCTCGTGATCGTTGACTTGTATCCATTCGAGCAGACTGTAGCCAGCGGTGCCAGCGATGCAGACATCATTGAGAAGATTGATATCGGCGGAATCTCTCTGATCCGTGCCGGTGCAAAGAACTTCAAGGATGTAGTCATCGTACCTAGCAAGGCTGAGTACAGCGTGCTTCTCGATATCTTGAAGAAGAAGGGGGCTGAGACTGACATTGAGGATCGTAAGATGTTTGCTGAGCGCGCATTCGGTGTAAGCTCTCACTACGATACTGCTATTCACGCTTGGTTTGCCAAGTAATCTCTCTCATGTAGAGACAAGGCTGAATCCGGGGCGTCTCTGAAAAAATGCTTTCGGAGGCTTCTCGGATGTGTCTTTATATACGATAAAATTTTAAGCTTAGAATATTTTTTAGTATTACATTACAACAAATGGGATTTTTTTCATTTATTCAGGAAATCGCAATGGACTTGGGTACTGCCAATACCATCATTATCAGTGATGATAAGATTGTAGTGGACGAACCTTCTGTTGTAGCCCTCGACCGCAGAACGGACAAGATGATTGCTGTGGGCGAGAAGGCTAAGATGATGTACGAGAAGACTCATGACAACATCCGTACCATCCGTCCTTTGCGAGATGGCGTTATCGCCGACTTTACTGCCTGCGAGCAGATGATGCGTGGACTCATCAAGATGGTTCACACAGGAAGCCGTCTGTTCTCACCTTCACTCCGTATGGTTATCGGTGTACCTTCTGGTTCTACCGAGGTGGAGCTTCGTGCCGTGCGAGACTCTGCTGAGCATGCCGACGGTCGTGATGTTTATTTGATTTTTGAGCCTATGGCTGCTGCTATCGGTATCGGTATCGACGTAGAGGCACCAGAGGGTAATATGATAGTTGATATAGGTGGTGGTAGCACCGAGATTGCAGTAATCTCTCTGGGTGGTATCGTATCCAACAACTCTATCCGTACTGCAGGTGATGATCTTACTGCTGATATTCAGGAGTATATGAGCCGTCAGCACAACGTGAAGGTTTCTGAGCGTATGGCTGAGCGTATCAAGATTCATGTAGGTTCTGCATTGACCGACCTGGGTGATGAGGCTCCTGAGGACTTCATCGTTCACGGTCCTAACCGCATTACCGCTCTCCCTATGGAGGTGCCAGTATGCTATCAGGAAATCGCTCATTGTCTGGATAAGACTGTGGCTAAGATTGAAAACGCTGTGCTCTCTGCATTGGAGAACACACCTCCTGAGCTTTATGCTGATATCGTGAAGAATGGTATCTGGCTCTCTGGTGGTGGCGCTTTGCTCCGCGGTCTCGACAAGCGACTCCAGGACAAGATCAACATTCCTTTCCATATTGCCGAGGATCCATTGCACAGTGTGGCTAAGGGTGCAGGCATTGCATTGAAGAATGTGGATCGCTTCTCATTCTTGATGAGATAATAAATATAGAATAAGGTAAGTTCCGCATTTGGACATTAATTTAATAGTGCCCATTTGCGGAATTTTAATCATATATAATATAGTATATGCACAACCTTTTAGAGTTTTTCCAGAAATACAACCATTGGTTTCTCTTCCTGATTCTTGAGGTGGTGAGCATGGTGCTCTTGTTTCAGTATAACAGCTATCAGGGTAGCGCATGGTTTTCTACTGCTAATGCGGTAACGGGTAAGCTCTACGAATGGAACTCAAACGTAGAAACTTTCTTCTCGCTTACCAAGGTGAACCAGGAACTGACTCAGCGAAATGTGTATCTGGAACATCAGGTGAAGCAACTTTCTGACAGTCTGGTCAGCCTGACCAAAGACAGCAGCTTCCTGAAGCGTGACCAGTTTGCCATGCTGAAGAGTTACAGATTGATACCAGCCAAGGTGGTGGACAACAGTATCGATAAGCCAGGCAATCTCATGACCATCGACAAGGGACGTGCTGAGGGCATTCATAAGGATATGGGTGTGGTCAGCGGAACCGGTGTCGTGGGCATCGTTTATATCGTGGCTGAGCATTACAGCATCGTGATTCCTGTGCTCAATGTAAAATCGAATATCAGTTGTACCATCCTGGGCAGAGGCTATTTCGGCTATCTGAGATGGAAGGGCGGCTCTTCTGAGTTGGCTTATATGGAAGATGTGCCTAGACATGCTCACTTTAAGTTAGGCGATAACGTGGTGACTAGTGGATACAGTGCTGTGTTCCCTCCAGGCGTAAGAGTGGGCAAGATTCTGCACGTTTTCAATTCTGCCGATGGACTCAGCTATCGTGTCCAGTTGCGACTCTCTACCGACTTTGCCCGTCTTCGTGATGTCTGCGTCATCGATGATGCTGCCATGAAGGAGCGATTGGAGATTCTGCGTGCTGCCCAGGATAGCATCAAGCCTGATGGTAGTACTGGAGGTAATAATTAATATAAAATATAGTAAGAGGAGAAAAACTCAGAATTTAGAGGAGATATATTGGCAATGAGTATAGATTTAATGAAACGACTCGGCATTTTCGTGGTGCTGGTGCTGGTGCAGGGACTGGTGTTTAATCATATTCACCTTTTCAACTGTGCTACCCCCTTGCTGTATATCATCATGGTGCTCCATTTCCGCAGAAATCACCCAAGGTGGGCGGTGCTGCTCTGGTGCTTCATGATGGGACTTTGTATTGACGTGTTCGCCAATACTCCTGGTGTTGCGGCTGCTTCCATGACTTTGGTAGGCTTGCTGCAACCGTATCTTTTCGAACTCTTCGTGCCTCGTGATAGTGCCGACGACCTGGAGCCGTCGGTGCGAACCATCGGTATGGGTTCGTATTTCCTGTATGTATTAATTATAGTACTCGTTTATAATCTCTTGTTTTTTACACTCGAAACATTCAATTTCTTCAATTGGATGCAGTGGCTCATGTGTATTGGTGGCAGTACGGTCATCACTATGGTGATGGTCATGGCCATCGAGGGCTTCAGAAAATAATATATAAAATAAGGTGTATGATAGATTACAATCTTGAAAAGCGTAGATTTGTTATTGGGGGAGTGGCCATAGCTATTGTGGTCATTTACTCCATTCGTCTGTTTACGCTTCAGATTATGAGCGACGACTATAAGAAGAATGCTGATAGTAATGCCTTTCTGAAGCAGATTGAGTTCCCTTCCCGTGGAGCCATTTACGACCGTAACGGCAAGCTGATGGTGTATAACCAGCCTTCCTATGACATCATGGTTGTGATGAAAGAGCAGGAAGGAAGACTCGATACCTTGGACTTCTGCAATTCCTTGGGAATTACAAGGGAACAGTTTGACAAACGCATGGAAACCATCAAGGACCGTTCCAAGAATCCGGGCTATTCCAGATATACGCAACAGCTCTTTATGAGTCAGCTGTCGGACAAGGACTTCTCGGTATTTCAGGAAAAGATGTTCCGTTTTCCTGGCTTCTATGTTCAGAAGCGAAGCGTGAGAGAATATACCTATCCATACGCAGCCCATGTACTGGGCGATGTGGGAGAGGTATCGGAAAGCGATATTGAGGAGGACGACTACTATCAGCCTGGTGACTATATCGGAAAACTGGGACTGGAGAAGCATTATGAGAAGCAGCTCAGAGGACAGAAGGGTGTGAAAATCATGCTTCGAGATGCTCACGGACGAATACAGGGAAGCTATCAGAAGGGTAAACTTGACCAGCGACCTATAGCAGGTAAAGACCTGACTCTCGGTATCGACATCAATCTACAGGCACTCGGGGAACGGTTGCTGCAGGGCAAGATTGGAAGTATCGTGGCAATCGACCCTCGTACCGGTGAAGTCCTGGCGATGGTTTCTTCACCAACTTACGACCCTCGTAAACTTGTGGGCAAGAACAGAGGAAAAATGCATAAATGGCTTTCCAAAAACCCTTGGAAACCGCTTCTGAACCGTAGTATTATGGGACAGTATCCTCCGGGTTCAACCTTCAAAACCACGCAGGCGTTGACCTTCCTGACCGAAGGTATCATCACTCCGGGTACAGCCTTTCCTTGTAATCACGGATTCTCTTACAGAGGATTGCACGTAGGATGTCACGGTCACCCATCGCCTATTGCGCTGGTGGATGCCATCAGTACTTCCTGCAACGGTTACTTCTGTTGGGGACTCTACTATATGATAGGCAAGAAGGGAAAGTATGGGTCTGTTCAGAACGCCATGACAACCTGGAAAGACTATATGGTGAGCATGGGATTCGGCTATAAGCTGGGGATCGACTTGCCGGGCGAGAAACGAGGACTGATTCCGAATGCACAGTTCTACGACAAGGCTTACAAGGGATCATGGAATGGACTGACTATCATCAGTATCTCTATCGGACAGGGTGAGGTGAACCTGACACCGTTGCAGATTGCCAATCTGGGTGCTACTATCGCCAATCGAGGCTATTATTATGTGCCTCATGTCGTGCGCAAGGTAAAGGGTGAGCCGCTTGATACGCTCTATACCCGTAAGCACGTAACCAAGGCTTCGCGCAGAGCTTACAACTATGTAATTGCCGGTATGAGAAGTTCTGCCTTGAAGGGAACCTGTAAGATGCTTTCCCGTTACGATTTCGAGCCTTGCGGCAAGACGGGTACTGCCCAGAACCGTGGTCATGACCACTCTGTATTCATGGGTTTTGCACCAATGAACAACCCGAAGATTGCCATTGCGGTATACGTAGAAAATGGTGGATGGGGTGCCGACTATGGTGTGCCTATCGGAGGCTTGATGATGGAGCAATATCTGAAGGGTAAACTGTCGCCTGCTTCTGAAAGTCAGGCTGCCCAGATGCAGGCACGCAGAATTGCATACGGTTCTAGTAGTAGATAAGGGAACAATTGATAATGTATAATTAATAATGTATAAATTATATTATTATGAGCGATAATAAACAACCTAGTGTGCTGCGTTCGCTCGACTGGTGGACGATAGGCATCTATCTGGCACTTCTGGCTTTTGGCTGGATCAGTGTCTGTGGTGCCAGTTACACATACGGTGACAATGAAATCTTCAGCTTGGGTGCTCGTTCGGGTATGCAGATTGTATGGATTGGAACATCGATAGCATTGGGTTTGGTTCTTCTTTTGCTCGATGATCGATTTTACGATACATTCTCGTATGTGATCTATGCGGTACTGATATTACTGCTTTTTGCCACGATATTCAATCCGCATAGCATCAAGGGTTCGCATTCGTGGCTCGTCCTGGGACCGCTCCGACTGCAACCTGCCGAGTTCGGTAAGTTTGCCACGGCTTTGGCTGTAGCGAAATTCATGTCGAGCTATGGATTCAATATCCACAACATGAAGCATTTCATGGCGGCAGTAGGTATCATCATGCTTCCTATGGTATGTATCGTAGGGCAGCGTGAAACGGGTTCGGCGCTGGTTTATTCAGCCTTTTTCCTGATGCTCTATCGCGAAGGAATGCCGGGTGCCGTGCTCTTTACGGGAGTTTCGATGGTGGCTTATTTCGTGTTGGGCGTGAAGTATGAAAATGTAATGATGTGGGATACCTATACCTCGGTGGGTAAGTTTGTGGTGCTTTTGCTGGTACAGATTTTTACTTCCGGTATGGTTTATTCGTATACGGGCAATAAGAAACATGCGCTAATCATCCTGGGCTATTCCCTGGGTATTACGCTGATATTTTCTCTTTTTTCCACCTACGTCATTCCGTTTGACGTCGTGTGGATACAGCTCCTGTTATGTGCGTTGATGATAGGATTCCTGGTTTACCATGGATTGAGGACAAGATTTAGGAATTACTTTCTCATTTCAATATTCTCTCTTGGTTCTATCGCCTTCTTCTATAGTGCCGACTATGTGCTGAATAATGTGATGGAGCCTCACCAGCGAGTGCGTATCAACGTGCTTTTAGGTCTCGATGAAGACTTGGCGGGTGCTGGATATAATGTGCATCAGAGCGAGATTGCCATCGGTTCGGGTGGTTTGCAGGGTAAGGGATTCCTGAATGGAACTCAGACTAAGCTCAAGTTCGTGCCAGAACAGGATACTGACTTCATCTTCTGTACGGTAGGAGAGGAGGAAGGCTTCTTGGGGTCGGCAGGTGTATTGCTGCTGTTCCTGGCGTTGATATTGCGACTGATACACCTGGCAGAACGGCAACCGTTCAAGTTCGGACGAATATACGGCTATTGCGTGCTGAGTGTGTTCTTATTCCACCTTTTTATTAATGTAGGAATGGTGCTGGGACTGACGCCTGTAATCGGTATTCCTCTGCCGTTCTTCAGTTATGGTGGTAGTTCGCTATGGGGCTTTACCATTCTGCTCTTCATCTTTCTGAGAATAGATGCTGGTAGAAATCTGGTAAGAAGCTAGGATCTGGTAAGAAGTTAGAATAAAGAAAAATGACCAATGGGAAATCCTCATTGGTCATTTTTTGTTATTTTCACTCCGATGTCGCTTACACCTGGCAGAATCTCGCGCTTCATGTCATGGCGGACTGTGATGTGGATAGAGTCTCCTTGGTTCAACTTGTAGACGTTGATAGGGAAGTTGTACTGATAGTAACTGATGCCTTGTCCTTTGCTTACACCATTCTTATCTATCAGCTGACAGTTTACAGTATCAGTCTTGCATGCGCTGGGCACATGCTTGTTGTTGTGGTAGATGTTCTGCTCCACGATGAGGGTAAGTCCCATGAAAGGATAATTTCCCGCGATGCGGAGCCCCAGGCTCTCGTTGTAATAGCCGCCTTCCAGAAGAGGTGGAATCTCGAACGAGAGCGTGTCGTTCTTCTCCCATCCTGCAATCGGTGTATGCGCATAACTGTCGAATACGGTAGAATGTTTACAGGAAGGGAGCGACATGGTTGCTACCATTGCTAATATCAGATATATCAGTCGTTTCATTACTTATCTTCTAGCTTTTTATCACCGCCATGCTGCTGGCGTGGCTGACGATTGCGATTGTCGCGACGGCGATTGTTGTTGCCGTTCTGATGACGGTTGCCCTGACGGTTCTCGCCCTGCTGCCCGTTCTGCTGCTGGCGGTTCTCGCTCTGCTGCCCGTTCTGCTGCTGGCGGTTCTCGCCTTGCTGCCCGTTCTGCTGCTGGCGGTTTTCGCCCTGCTGCCCGTTCTGCTGCTGACGGTTCTCGCCCTGCTGCCCGTTCTGCTGCTGACGGTTCTCGCCCTGCTGCTGGCGATTTTCGTTTTGCTGCTTGTTTGCCTTATTGTCTGCGTCTTGGCGATTACGATTCTTGTTATTCTTCTTTTTCTTTTTCTTCGACTTGTCAAAGCGGCTCAAGTCAGATTCGTTGAGCAAATCGATAGGCTTTGAAGATTCCTTGATCTTGCCGTTCTCCAGCAAGCTGAGAGGCTTTTCGCCTTTCCTGTTCATCTCGATGATTTCCTTGGCGCGTGCTGCGGTAATGGTTTCGAGGTTTGATGCCAGGTTCTTATCAGAAGAATAGGTGATGAGACCAGCCAGAATATCTACCTTGAACTGATGGAATTCGCCATCAGCAGTCTGCAGAACAGCATCCTTTGGAGGCATCTTGCGGCTTGCTTCTACATAGTTGTCTACCTCATAGTTGAGACAACATTTCAGCTTGGCGCACATACCTGCCAACTTCTGAGGGTTGAGCGAGATGTCCTGATAGCGTGCGGCATTGGTGCTGACGCTCACAAAATTCTTCATCCATGTAGCGCAGCAGAGTTCGCGACCACAAGGACCGGTACCACCGATGCGGCCTGCTTCCTGACGGGCACCAATCTGCTTCATCTCGATGCGCACGTGGAAGGTATCAGCAAGCACCTTGATGAGCTGACGGAAGTCAACTCGCTCATCGGCGATATAATAGAATATAGCCTTGTTGCCATCACCCTGATACTCTACGTCTCCGATTTTCATTTTCAATCCGAGGTCTAGGGCTATCTGTCGGCTCTGAATCATGGTATCATGTTCGCGTCTCTTTGCCTCCTTGCATTTGTCAAGGTCTACCTGCTTGGCGATACGATAGATGCGTTTGATATCATCCTGCGACTTGAGATTTGCCTTCTTCAGCTGCAGTTTTACGAGTCTGCCGGTGAGTGTAACCACACCGATGTCGTGACCAGGGTTAGCTTCCACAGCCACTACATCGCCCTTTTTGAGGTCCAGGTTGTTCACATTATGGTAATATCCTTTTCGGGTATTCTTGAATTGCACTTCCACAAGGTCGGTGCTTTCTGCGTTACCTGGTACGTCTGCTAGCCAGTCATATGTGTTCAGCTGTCTGTCCTGTCGTCCTACCGCCTTGCAGCAGAGTCCTCGGTCGCAGCCGTTCCACAATCTGAATTTCATATTTTTGTAATCCACGATAATCTATTTTATAATTTTATTAATGTATATTGATAGGCTTACGCCCTTTGTTTCTCTTGAATTATTCGCTCTTTGTTTTTCACTTTTTACTTTTTACTTCCTGATGAGCAGTACGATGATTTTGAGCGCCATATCGAAGAATACTATCTTTGGATTGGCATTCTGACTAATGAAGCGTTTGCTCTCCTCGAAGAGGTTGGAGATGTCTATGATATTCGCCTCGTTGATGAAGCGGGCGAAGTTCTTGGCGAAGTTTTCCTCTTCCTGTGTCATGTAGTTCAGTTCAGGTTGTCTGAAATTGTACATGAAACTCTCCCGGAGCATGTGCATGAAGTAGTCGAGCATTCTCTTCTGTTTCTCTCTTCCAAAAGTGGAAACCACTTCGCTCCATTTCTTCAGGTCGTGAATGTTGCGCATGTAAGCTAGTCGCATCAGCATGATAAACATGTCGAGATGCTGTCTTTTTTCATTGCCGGCATTGAGTTCTTCCAATGCTGCATTCCAGTTGCCGTTGGCGATGCGGGCTATTCGGTGTGCCATGTTGGGTTCCAAAGCCCTGCGTTCTATCAATGCCTGCTCGATGTCTTCTGTAGCAATCTTCTTGAAATCGATGCGCTGGGTTCGGCTTCTGATAGTTTCCAGAAGAAGTTCAGGCTGTTCGCTTACGAGCAGGAAGAGGGTTTGGCGAGGTGGTTCCTCCAGCAGTTTCAGTATCTTGTTGGCACTCTGCTGGTTCATTCTTTCCGGTAGCCATATCAGGCTGATCTTGTAACCTCCCTGGCTCGACATCATGATGAGTTTCTTGGCAAGGTCATCGCTTTCTTCGGCGGTGATGATAGCCTGCTTGTTTAAGTCGGCATCGCTTTTGCCCATCTTCTGTATCCATTCACCAATTAGGACGTAAGCTCCATCCTTGAGCAGCATCTCGCGCCATTCCCGGATGAAATCATCGCTAACTGGGGTATGATCGCCACTCATATCGGAAGTTTTGATAGTTGGGTAAGTGAAGTGGAGATCAGGATGCTCCCATTTGTTGAGCATCGGAGAATCTCCAAGCAGATAGCTGGCGAAGGCCAGTGCCATCGCCAATTTACCGCAACCTTCCGGTCCGCAGAACATCAAGGCATGGGGGATGCGATTCTCCTGAGCCATCTTCATCAGACGGTTCCATACTTCTTGCTGACCTATCACTTCCTTTATAGACATTGATCTCTTTTTACTTTGAATTTTGAACATTGAACTTTATGATCAGTAGTCAGAAGTTTTTTTATTTCTGACACCCAATCTAGTACCTTCCTGTAGCAGGAGCCTTTACCCTAAAACAGGGCTTTGGCAATCTGTTTGACGCTATCCACTGCCGAAACAGTGAAGAAATGGATATTGTTGTAACCGTGCTCGAACAGGTCTTTCACCTGAGCAGTTGTCCATTCTATACCGAGAGCTTTGGCGTCTTCATCCGTCTTGCACTTTAAAACTTCCTGTGCCAATTCCTCAGGAATGTCGCAATGGAAGGTCTTTGGTACCACGGTGAGCTGGCTCAGCTTGGCAAATGGCTTCAAGGCTGGTATGATAGGAATGGTGATACCCATCTTGCGAGCCTTGTCTACAAAGTCATAGAACTTCTGGTTGTCGTAGAAGAGCTGGGTAACAGCGTATGCAGCGCCCAACTGTTGCTTCTCCAACAAGTGCTGCATATCCATTTCCAGGTTAGGAGCTTCTTCGTGCTTCTCAGGATAGCAAGCCACGCCGCAGCAGAATTTCTCGCCAGGATGCTTGATAGGAGTTCCATCGCTGAAGAAACCTTCATTGAATTGGTTCACCTGCTTCAAAAGGTCGGTTGCATTCGCATGACCATTTTGGGTAGGAGTGAACATTCTATCATCCTTAGCCTTATCACCGCGAAGTACCAGGATATTGCTGATGCCCAGAAACTGGAGGTCGAGCAATTCGTACTCAATGTCTTCCTTGGTGACGCCACTGCAAATGACGTGCGGAATGACAGGAATATCGTACTTGTTCTGGATGGCAGCTGCAATGGCGACGGTACCCGGACGGCGGCGTACACGCTGGCGAGACAACAAACCATTTTCCAATTCCTTGTAAACGTATTCGCTGTGATGTGTTGTAATGTTGATAAACCTAGGAGCATAATCCTTCAGGCTGTCGATGGTGCGGAACAAAGCCGCAGTACCATTGCCCTTGAGAGGAGGCAGAACTTCGAAAGAAAAGCCTCGCTTATTGCCCTCATTTTGTAGAAAATCTGCTATATTCATATGACGTAATCTCTGTTGAAAATATAATTTGGTTGCAAATTTACAAAAAAAATAGGGGAAAAACGCACTTTATACGTAATATTTTAAAAGAAAAAGCGTTTATAAGTATATAATATCTAGTTATACTACATAAAACAAACAAATTATTCAAACCTATAAAAATAATGGAACAAAATCAAAAGGGCTCAAAAGCCTATCTTATCTCAATTGTGATGGTCGCTGTGTTAGGCGGCTTGCTTTTCGGTTACGATACCGCTGTGATATCAGGTGCCGAGAAGGGTTTACAGGCATTCTTTATGGGTGCAAGTGATTTCGTATATACAGACTTCTGGCATGGATTTACCAGTTCCAGTGCTTTGATTGGCTGTATCATTGGTTCAGCACTTTCAGGAGTGCTTGCTTCTAACTGGGGACGTAAACGCTCATTGATCTTTGCGGGTGTGATGTTCTTCATCTCTGCGTGGGGTTCGATGTGTCCTGAAAGTTTGGTCTTGCCAAAGGGAGAGCCAAATCTTACCTTGCTTATCGTCTTTAATCTTTATCGTGTGATTGGTGGTATTGGTGTGGGTCTGGCTTCTGCTGTTTGTCCAATGTATATTGGTGAAATTGCCCCAAGTAATATCCGAGGTATGTTGGTTAGCTGGAATCAGTTTGCCATCATCTTTGGTCAGCTGGTGGTTTATTTCGTCAACTTCTTTATCCTTGGCGACCATATCGCTCCTGCTATTCAGAGTGTGGGCAATGGCATGAATCAGATTCTCAATGGTGGTGAAGCAGCTTGGGCCATCGAGACTGGTTGGAGATACATGTTTGGTTCAGAGATGATTCCTGCAGGTTTGTTCGCTTTGCTTATCTGCTTTGTTCCTGAGACTCCACGTTATCTTGCAATGGTTGGTCAGGATGCAAAGGCTGAACGTATTCTTGCCCGTATTAATGGTGCTGCTGAGGCAAAGAAGATTCTGGATGAAATCAAGAATACGGTAACCGAGAAGACTGAAAAGCTGATGACTTACGGTTTTCTCTGTATTTTCGTAGGTGTGATGCTCTCTGTATTCCAGCAGGCTGTAGGTATCAATGCGGTGCTTTACTATGCACCACGTATTTATGAGGCAATGGGATTTGACAATCCTATGGTGCTTACCGTATTCAATGGTATTGTGAACCTCAGTTTCACTTGTGTTGCTATCTTTACTGTAGAGAAGTTGGGTCGCAAGCCTTTGCTCATTGTGGGTTCACTGGGCATGGCTTTGGGTGCTATTGGTGTGGCTATTACCTTTGGAAATCCTAATCTGCAGCTTTTCTGTATGGTTTCCATCATGGTTTATTCTGCATCGTTTATGTTCTCTTGGGGACCTATCTGCTGGGTACTTATTGCCGAGGTGTTCCCTAATACCATCCGTGGTGCTGCTGTAGCTATCGCTGTAGCCTTCCAGTGGATTTTCAACTGGATCGTTTCTACATCGTTCGTGCCACTTGCCAATAGTATGGGTTATTGGTTCACTTACGGACTGTATGGTGTTATCTGCATCCTTGCTGCTGTCTTCGTATGGAAGTTGGTTCCTGAGACAAAGGGTAAGACTTTGGAGGATATGACCAAGCTTTGGAAGAAAGATTAATTGATACGTAATATTTATATAAAAGTAGGCGCGATAGTCAATCCCGACTATCGCGCCTTTTATTTAGTTTTCATACTGAGTGATTTCAGATCATATATTTGTAAGTTGTTTTTATAAGAGAGTATTAACTATATTTTTTTTTACTTTGATTCTAACTTTAAGCTTACTTTGATTTCTTGAATGCATTGCGGCAAGCGAAACTTACAGAGCTGTAGCCGGATACAGAGTTCTTGAGATAAGATGTCTGTGCTCCGTCAACCCAAAGCTGGGCAAGATAGAACTGGAATCCTAACTGTCTTGGCTCGTTCAGTGTGCAGTAGCCATAATACATCTGGTTAGGCGCAAAGACAAACTGTACCTTGTGGCTCTTGTTGTCCGTACCGTAAGTCAGGTTCAGCTCGATTACGCTAGGACATGCCAGGAAGTAAGCTATAGCTGATGTACTGTTTGGTGCAACCTGATACTTGCATGTAATGGCTCTTGGAGTTTCCTTTGCGATGGCAGCAGACAGATCTGCGTTGTTAATGTGTTCTGCGAGCTGAGCGATAGGGAAGTTGTTCATAGTGATTGTACTATCACCGTTCATGCTTACTCTGCAAGATACTGCAACAGAGTCAATCTGCTTGTTTACATTGGCTTCATTCTTCTTCTCAAAGAGAAGCATCATGTTGTTGTATGAACCTGCAGCCATTGCTCTCTGAAAAGACGTCTGCTGTTCGAGAGTCAATGGTGTGTAGCTGTCGCCATCAGTGTTACAGGAAGTGAAAGAGAATGCAGCAACGAAAGCTGCCAAAACAGTGAGTAATGTAAATTTTTTCATTTTGTTTTCTAATTTATTTTGCTATAATATTGTTTATTATCAGTATTTCCGTATAATAAAACGAGATTTTACATGAATCTTGCATCTGTTTTTGTTAAGAACTATTAAAAGGCTCTGTTTTTATTCTTTTTATTCCTTCTGGTGTGCAACGGTTGTCTTGCAGGATATTCCAACTTTGTCTGGTCGTCTCAGTTAGAGGTATACGAAAAAAGGACTTCCCTTAGTGGAAAGTCCTTTTTCAGAGATCTGTGACTCGCATGGGGCTCGAACCCATGACCCCAACATTAAAAGTG
>USQD01000013.1 GCA_900556795.1 uncultured Prevotella sp.
GCTGAAGAAAAATAATAAAGAACATATTAATAACTTAATACAGAATACATTATGAAGGAATTGAAAGGTACAAAGACAGAGAAGAACCTCCAGGAGGCTTTCGCTGGTGAGTCACAGGCTCGTAACAAATACACATATTTTGCAAGTAAGGCTAAGAAGGACGGTTATGTTCAGATAGCCAACATCTTTGAGGAGACAGCTGCCAACGAGAAGGAGCACGCTAAGTTGTGGTTCAAGTACCTGGAGGGCGGTGCTATCCAGGATACGGAGAAGAACCTGGAGGCTGCTGCCAATGGTGAGCACGACGAGTGGACCGATATGTATCCACGCATGGCAAAGGAAGCTCACGAGGAAGGCTTCGAGGAGATTGCTGCCAAGTTTGAGATGGTGGCTGAAATCGAGAAGCACCACGAGGAGCGTTATCGCAAACTCTTGAAGAACGTACAGGACAAGCTCGTCTTCTCTCGTGACGGCGACTGCATCTGGCAGTGCTCTAACTGCGGACATATCGTAGTAGGCAAGCAGGCTCCAGAGGTTTGCCCAGTCTGCAACCACCCACAGAGCTACTTCCAGATTGAGGCTCAGAACTACTAAGATTCTATTGCAGGAATTTGAACGATAGGATAGGATTATAACATAGAACCTATCATATAGAAGACTTCCTATAGAACCAGATAAAAATCCCCTGATGCAATAAGATATGCATCAGGGGATTTTCTTTTTTACCACTGGTTGATATCGGCTTTTGCCTCTATCTTTTTCTCAACTTTATCATGAAGTTTGGAGAAGAAGTCGTAGCCGGTGATACGCTCCACCTCATCTACCGAGTTGACAAAGTCTTTTTTCTGCAAGCCGGTAGCTCCCTGGTTGCGACAGATAAAACCGATGGCTTGCGGATTCTTGCCAGTTCGGAGGATAACCTTGAAGAAAGCATCAGGCACCACCACCTTGTTCTTACCCAGTTTGCGATGCTGCTTATTCAGGAAAATCGGACCGCATACGATATATACCTTACCGTATTTCTTTGCCCAGGTACGACACTGCTGTTCGATACTATTCCAGACGCCCGCATTCAAGGCATGGGTCTGGGGACACATATTGGTCATCAGGAAGCACTCGTCCATAGCCTTCTGATTCCACTTGTTATCGCCAGCCGGACAGAGATGACCTCTATCATAACCGCTGTTGTAGTAATCTGCCTTCATTCCCTTAGGTGATGGCATATCCATATCATCCTCAAAGTCGCCACGCTTCAACTTTCCTGAAGCATGAGCGCGGGTCAATGACCATGCCACCCAGTTAGGCTGACGGGTATCGTGATTATATGATACGGTATAGGCAAAACGCTTTCTGATGGTTTGCGATACCTTTTTCTTGGAAACGGGGATTTCTATCCCCGGTGCATCCCCCTGTGCTGCCGGCAACATAGAGGATGACAAGCCCAAAGTAGAGAGCAGAGCGATGACGCCAAGCAGCAGCCATCCTCTCAATTTCTTATTGAATTGAATCATCTTTAATTCTATATGAAGAGATTATTATGTATTTATCCTATTCTGCTGGATTAATCTTTTCCAACATGATTTCTATCAGTCTCGGAACCCCATAGTCTTCTATCTCACTTTCCTTGATCCAGATGTAGTCATCTGGGAGTTGAGGACGGCAGTCAGTTTCCAGGAGATAGAAATCAGCAAGAAGGATGCGATGAGTCAGAACGTGCTTGACATCTTTAGCCAATAATATCGGATTCTTCACGAAAGAAGGCAGTTCCTTGACATCCGAAACATTATAAGGCTCCCATAATCCTTGCCAGATATCGCCTTCGCCACGTCGATGGATGGCAACCATCGGTTCTGGAATTCCTGAACCATCCGCCACCGAAGATTTACACCTTATATATATATAGGAGAGATGGCGGGTCTTCACCTTTACGGTCTTGTTCTTGACAGGCAGTTCCTCCACCCTGCCACAACGCAAAGCCTCGCAGGTTTCGGCAAGCGGACAGAGCAGGCACTTCGGAGACTGTGGAGTGCATTGGATAGCACCGAAGTCCATCATTCCCTGATTATAGGATGCCGCATCGGATGCAGGCAAGAGCGATTGCGCCAAAGCAGCAAACTCTTTTTTCCCCTGAGTTGAATTGATAGGCGTATCAATACCGAAGTAGCGGGAAAGAACCCGATATACATTACCATCAACCACAGCTGCCGGAATATCGAAAGCGAAAGAGCCGATGGCAGCAGCGGTATAATCGCCTACTCCCTTCAGGGATTTGATGCCGTCAAGGGTGTTGGGGAAAGAACCGAGAGCCACAATCTGCTTGGCAGCAGCATGAAGATTGCGGGCACGGGAATAATACCCCAAACCCTGCCAGAGTTTCAAGACATCATCCTCGCTGGCTGCAGCCAGGTCTTCTACCTTGGGATAGGTTTGCATGAACCGTTCCCAATATTCCCAACCTTGGACTATGCGGGTTTGCTGAAGGATGATTTCGCTCAGCCAGATGGCATAGGGATCCTTGGTTTCGCGCCAAGGCAAATCCCTGCCGTTTTCACGAAACCAACGGAGTATTTCTGTTGAAAAAAAAGAGTTATTGATCATTATTATGCTTTTCTTCCCTACTGCTCCGGATATTGCTCGTAAATCTTCAGGCCGAATTCATTGGCAAGCGCATAGGCATGTTCCATGATATCGGCGAGGATATGCTCGTAATTGACCCAAACCTTATCCTTGATGAAGAAATAAAATTCGATAGGAAGACCACACTGGGTAGCTTCCATGTGACGAACCATCAAGGTAAGTTCCGTATTCACCTCAGGGCGCTGACGCAGATATTTCTCCATAAACCTGCGATAAAGCTGAAGATTGGTTGGAGCCAGGGCAGCAGGATTCTTCAAATCCTCTATATCCTTTCCCGCCTCTATATCCTTTTCTATCGCCTTCTGAAGAGATTCCTTCAACTTAAAGGAATCCTCTGTGGCGAAATGCTTGGCAAGCAAGGTCTGCTTCAAAGTCTCATCTACCAACCGGATGCTGCGGAAATCGAAATAAACAATTCGCTTTACTCTTCTTCCCCCACTCTTCTGCATACCAATCCAGTTCTGGAACGAACCATTCACCAGGGTAGCTGGCGAAATGGTAACGATGGTATTATCAAAATTACGCACCTTTACGGTAGTAAGCGACATATCCTCCACAATACCATTGGCATCCACCGACTTCACGGTAATCCAGTCGCCCTTGTGCAGCATATCATTACTGGTGAGTCGCACACCGGCAGCCAGACCGAGGATGGTATCCTTGAACACCAACATCAAGACAGCAGAAGTAGCACCCAAGCCGGCAAACAAGGTCATCGGACTCTTACCCAGCAAAATAGCAACCACAACCACTCCAGCCACAAAGAGCATCAACACTCGAAGTACGCCGCAGAAGGTATGGAAATACTGCTGAGCCGAAGAACGGCGCTCATCCCCATTCTCCAATCCCTTGAAAGAACCGATGAAAACCAAAGCCGTACGTACCGACATCACTACGATATAGATACCCGTAGCACGCTCCAGAATCTCCTTGAATATCGGATATTCCAGATAGATAAGCGGCATGAGCGACCAGATAACTACGGCGGGAACGATATGGCAGGCAGAAGTAAGCACCTTCTTGTTGAAAAGCACATCATCCCAAGACGCCTCCGTCTTCTCCGTTATCTTGGATATCAACGGAACCAATATCTTCCGACATAGGAAATCGCTCAGCATCGCCAGCAAGATAGCGGTGACGGTAAGCAAAATATGACGAAGCATAGGCACATAATCACCTGTGACACCTGCCCATGCTATCATTTCATCTACAAACTTACGAATTTCTTCCATAAACTATTAAGTCTTAACTAAATTACGGTTGACAGAGCAAGGTACAAACCTTATCTGCAAAATTACGGGCATTATTGCCATGCATGATACCATTATTAATAATGGCAAAGCAAAGTTCATGACCATTGGCAGCCTTGCAATATCCAGCCAGTGAGATGATACCCGTCAAAGTACCGGTCTTTGCCCTTACATTACCATGAGTAAAACTATTCTTCATTCGCCTCTTCAACGTGCCATCCACTCCACCGATAGGCAGTGACTGCATCAAATGCTCCTTGATATTATCATTCTTATAAGCATAACGCAGCAACTTGACCTCCAGTTCTGCACTCAGATAATTATATAAGGACAACCCGGAACCATCAGCCAATTTATAACGGGATGGATCGAGTCCTATTTTCCTGATCAACTGCCGTTCCACATTTCTGGCACTCTTGGCACTGGCAGGCCGATTACCAGTAGAGGCAGCAATCTGATAGTACATACTCTCGGCATAGAGATTATCACTGTCTTTCATCATCTTATGCAGTACCTGATCCATTGTATGGAAACGGGTACAGATGGTAAAAGCATTAGCCGGACAAGGTTTGATGGTAGAATACATCCCTTCAAAGAGAATACCAACATCCTTTAACTTAGCCAGAAATCTATCCATAAAGATGTCTTTACGGGCGAATACCAAAGGCGACAACACCGGATTGTCATCATCCCAGCACCATCCTTCGCCCAACAGATCAGCATCCTTCATAGAACGGTCTGCATAAATGCTGCCACGGATGGTGTCGATGCCCATCTCCTTCAACCCATTGGCAAAGGCTGCCATATCATCGCTGTTAAAACGGGGATCCATGCCACCGATACAATAAACATCGCCGGTTAAGACTCCATTTTCTATGGTTCCAGTATACTTGAGAGTCGTCTTAAACTGGTAAGAACCGCCCAATTTATCCAATGCCGTAATAGCAGTCAGGAGCTTCATTGTACTAGCCGGGCGCATCAGCTGTCGCTCATTTCTCTTGTAGATACAGGAATCGGCCTCCAGGTCCCATACCATCAATCCCACCTGCGATGTCTCGAACATCTTACTCTCCAGGAGTTTGTCCAGACCAACCTGAGCCGAGACAGGCCAAGGCAACTTCTGGGTATCAGTAGCCAGGGAGTCAATCAAGGTAGAATCAGCCAATTCTGTCTCGTCCTGCGATTCTACCACCTCGTCATCATTCACATCTTGAGCCTGCATTGGCAATGCAACAACCATCGCCATCATCAGGCTCAACATCATATATTTAATCTTTTCCATCACAATTGAATTCTTCACTCTTCGTTCCTCATTCTTCACTTCTTTGTCGTTTCTTAATTTCTTTCTCAAAAGCCTCTTCATTATCAGGCTGAACGGCCACCATGTTCTTATGACCATATTCTATCACTACACACCTGTCCAGTCCCATAAAAGTCTTCACCGGATGCACATCTATGATGTCGCAGACCGGTACATTCTTGTTGGACGAGAACCTTCCTTCGTTGATGATCAGATACTCCATCTCATCATCCCGGTCGATAGGTTTTACCTTCTTAAAGGTATAAGTAGTATTCAGAATACGCTCTATCATGCCCACGATGACAATGGCCAGGAAGATGCCGATAATCGCCATCTTCACCCAGAAGAAATAGCCAGCCAAAAATGCAAAGACAGCCACACCCAAACGGGCTGTCAATGTAAAGCGTTTATGAAAAGTTCTATCTGCCATATCTTGTTAATATTTGTCATTTTGATAGTCTTAAAGACTATATTACCATAAATTTCGGTGCAAAATTACAAAAAATCCGCCTTTTATTACTCATTATTAAAGAGAAATTAGTACTTTTGCAAACAATTAAGCATTATTAGAATAAACTCACATGGTTTATAAGTATGATTTTCTGATTATCGGCTCAGGAGTTGCCGGTATGAGTTACGCCCTGAAAGTAGCCAGAGCGCATAAAGGTAAGGTGTGTATGATTTGCAAAACCTCGCTCGACGAGGCTAACACGTCATTCGCACAAGGTGGTGTTGCGTCAGTTACCAACTTGGAAGTGGATAACTTCGACAAGCACATACAGGATACAATGATCGCTGGTGATTACATCAGCGACTATGAGGCTGTGAAGCAGGTTGTCACCATGGCACCAGAGCAGATCAAGGAGCTCGTGCAGTGGGGTGTCAACTTCGACAAGCAGCAGGACGGCAAGTTCGATCTTCACCGTGAAGGCGGACATAGCGAGTTCCGTATCCTTCATCATGCAGATGATACAGGTGCAGAAATTCAGCGTGGTCTGATGGAAGCTGTACGCAACTGTCCGGACATCGATATCAAGGAAAATCATTTTGCTGTAGAGATTATCACCCAGCACCATCTAGGTGCCCGTGTTACCCGCCGTACACCTTATATTAACTGTTACGGAGCCTACGTTCTGAATCCTGATACCCAGAAGGTGGATACCTATCTGAGCAAGGTTACCGTGATGTGTACCGGTGGATGTGGTGCCGTTTATCAGACTACCACCAACCCTGTCATTGCTACCGGCGATGGCGAGGCGATGGTTTACCGTGCTAAGGGTACCGTAGCCGATATGGAGTTCGTACAGTTCCACCCTACAGCCCTCTATCATCCAGGAGAGACCCATCCTGCATTCCTCATCACCGAGGCGATGCGTGGATACGGTGGCATCTTGCGTTTGCCTAACGGCGAGAGCTTCATGGAGAAATATGACAAGCGATTGAGTCTGGCTCCTCGCGACATCGTGGCACGTGCCATCGATAAGGAGATGAAGATTCACGGATTGGATCATGTATGCCTGGATGTAACCCATAAGAATCCTGAGGAGACCAAACATCACTTCCCAAATATCTACGCCAAGTGTCTCAGTATCGGCATCGACATCACTAAGGATTATATCCCTGTTCGTCCTGCAGCTCACTATATGTGTGGTGGTATCAAGGTAGATTTGAACGGATGTTCAAGCATCAACCGCCTCTATGCCTTGGGCGAATGCTCCTGCACCGGTCTGCATGGTGGCAACCGCCTTGCCAGCAACTCGCTCATCGAGGCTGTGGTTTATGCCGAGACAGCTGCCAAGCACAGTCTGGAGCATGTAGATGAATATGATTTCAACGAGAAGGTTCCTGCATGGAACGACGAGGGTACCATGACCAACGAAGAGAAGGTTTTAATTACCCAGAGCATCAAGGAGGTAGGTGAATGCATGAGCAATTACGTGGGCATCGTTCGCAGCGACCTCCGTCTGAAGCGTGCCTGGGACCGTCTCGACCTTCTCTACGAAGAGACCGAGAATCTCTTCAAGCGTGTCAAGGTGAGCAAGGATCTCTGCGAGCTCCGCAATATGATCAACGTGGGCTATCTTATCACCCGCATGGCAATAGAACGTAAGGAGAGCCGTGGTCTTCACTATACCATCGACTACCCTGTTCATGCTTACGATAAAAAGGACTAATCAAACAGAATACTGATAAAAAAGCTCGGACGCAATTTGCATCCGAGCTTTTTTCATTTATCTTCTTTTTATCTCGTCAACGAGAACTTAATGCTCAAGCCGAAATCCTGAGTGGTTGTCGGATAGCTACTGCTGGACAGCAGAGGAGTATTGGTCTGACGATCGTAATAGAAACTCATGGTCAGGAGTTTGCTGAACGTATAATCGGCAGAGAAACTCAACTTCAAGGCATTATTGCCACTGCTGGCACTACTTGTCATGGTGGCAATATCACGAACAATGGCAGCCTGCTTGCGGAAACTGAAGTCAAGACGAAGGTTGAGATCGTGATTGGCTCCACGCATCTGCTGACTGTTAACAGTTGCATTTTTGTTGTCCTTTCTGTTGCCAGCCCCCATCTTGGCTTTCAGCTTGCGAGCACCACCCTCAAACAAACTGAAGTTGTTGATGCGATAACCCATACCGATGACCCAGTCTTTACTGAGTGCCTCATTGAGCTGCACACTCGTCATACTGAGATTCAGCACACGCGTCTGGCGATACTCACCCTTGAGGGTCATGTTGTTATTGAATGTAACGTCCATACCCAGCAATGGAGAGAAAGCCTCATTGATGCTCACCTGCGAAATGTTAAACATACTGCTAGGCGAAGGATTACCCGTAGAAGCATCATTGATGAAGCCCAGACCGTTCATATATTCCTGATAGGTACTGTAACTGTTATAACTGCCTACTGCAAAGATGCTCTTATAAGAATGATTGATGTTAACACTCTTGAAGTGATCACGGAACCAAGGCAACCTGCCCAGACCGCTATAACGAACCGTCCAGTTAGGCAACAGTCTGCTCAAAGCCGGGAACAGCGAGAGAGAATTGCCACCCATCGAAGTATAAGCATTAAGGAAAGCCGGAATCATCACGTCACCACTATACTGATTAACAGGAGTACGGGATGCATCAAACTTACCTCCACTCAATGCAGAACCCGCCGGATAAACGGTTCCAGCATATTGAGCTTCTACCCTATCACGATAACCCGCCAAGGAATTGACAAACTTCTCGAATGTCTTGCTGCGATAACCGCTATTGGCATCACCCATTCCCTCAAAGGCTGTACTCAGTGAGATGGTACTCATCTGGAAAGAACCACTCTGTGTAGTAGGAGTTCCCTCATACATATATTGAATACTCTTCTGGGTAGTCTGGGTGCGGACAGCAGAAAGATCTATCTTCAAGTCCTTCACCGGCTCCAGCGTCATACGCAATTGCAAGTTCTCAGTCTTGCTAGTTGTGGCAGGTGTTGCAACAGAGTCATTGCGGAGCAGCCAGTCATTCTCCCTAGCCTTACCGATATAGTCATCATCCACCAAGCCAAAGGCAAAATCCAGACCAGGTGCCATAGAACCCACCTTTTTCTGTCCGAAGGCATCACCGATACTTGGGGTGAAACCAGGCAGCGTGAGCTGATAGCTGCTGCGATAATTGAAGCTGACATTACGAACCATCATTGCCAATCGCGCCACCGTTTGCCAAGTCTTATACCAACTCTTTTCTTCCAGCGGTTCCTTCGCCAGTACCGAGATTTTGATTTTCTGGGCACTATCCACCTTGGAGATGAGCTTAATCTGGTTATTGTCCACCTTTTTATATTTAATAGGGAACAACTTACCATCAGCAGTCTTGGCAGACACGATAAGACGCTTGCTGTTCTTGCCATGACGGATACTGAGAGTAGTATCAGGCAAGAGCGTGATTTCTTTCTCGAATGCCTTCTTGTTCTTAGGCAATGCCTTCTTTGGATCAGCAGCCAGTTCCTTGGCATCTTTCTTTTTCTTCTCCTTCTCTTGCTTCTTGCGAAGCAACTGACTCCTAGACTGCGTACGTTCAAACTTTTCATTTACCTTCTTGAGGAAAGGCACATGATTGTAGAGTTTTACCAGATTGAACGAACCGTTGAGTGTCAACTCGCGATGAGTATTAATGGTATTGCCATAGGAGTTGCCATTTTCATCTTCCATGCCTCGCTCCCAAGAATAGTTAGAACTATAAGAAGCATCGGTATTCACCCAATCGAAAACAGGCAATAAGTTGAGCGGCACCTTATAAGATGCTGTAAAACTCTGGCTATAATCGAGCGGAGTACCCCAAGTTCTGACACTATTGAGCACGGCACTTCTGTATACAGAATCCTTCCAGGCATGATACTGATCAGCATAAAGATCCGTATTCACATCTGGATATGGCACATCTACCTGTGCATGGGTAGCACTCTGGAAGTTCATGTGCAGATTCTTGGTCAAATCCCAACGCAGAGCAAATTCACGGTTCCAAAGGAACTGATCGCTGAATGTAATAGGCAACTGCGACTTGGTAAGACTTTCCATATCACGCTCCTGCAATTCATAGGTTTCATGAGTCATCTCGGTATTGAAAGCGAGATTTTGCGGCAACCAGTTCAGTCCGAAACGCTTCAGAATGTCGAGCCACTTGCTCTTGTTCTTGATTTTCTTGAAAGGTTCCCACGACTTATACACAGGAGTCCAAGAATAATCCAAAGCCCCTCGCCAGTTGTCTCTCTGCTCACGAACCGTAGTCTCACCGGTTGTATGCTGATGAGCATGACTATAGGTAAACGAGAAGTTGGCAGGGTCGTAAGGCATCGGATGGCGCTTGGTGGCAATACCCACACGGGCATTAGATACAGAAAAGTTGGTCTGCGTAACCTTGGTCACAGCAATATTCTCTATAGAATCGCGCTCCGCCTTCGAGCCGGCAGCATCAAGAGCATCCTTCAGTTCCATATCCGTATCCATCGGATTATACTTTGGCGAAGTCTTCTCCTTGGTGACACTATAATATAAAGGTATGCTCACCTTCGCCTTGTCCGGGAAGAACTTACCCATTTCCAACGAGGTGGTTACGCTATAGGTACCATAGTTGTCGGTACTGCGGCTAGCCACACCGTCTTCCAGACCTCCAAATCCTTCGCTGACATATCTTCCCGTAGCATTGACACTACCGAAATCAGACAGCTGTATATTGAGATTGGCATTGGCTGCCCATCCACCCTTGTTGTTATGTTCCTTGAGGCGGAGTTCGTTTACCCAGACTTCACCACTCTTGATATCGCCCGAATTATTGCGCACACCAATCATCATGGTCTTCACCTCGCCAAGGCTAGGATTACCCACAATGGTCAACTTATTGTTAGGGTGCTCGCTATCGTATGCTGAGTAAGGTGCCATATAAGAAGCCAAGCCTTGTGCCTTAGCCTTATTACGCTCCTTCTTGAGATTGGTAAAGATGCTGAGAGCCACATCCAGCATATTCTCCTCAGGCCAAACCAACCTGCGGTCGGCAGGCACATTACGATTGTAATTGCTGCGAGGAGCCGTAAGGGTGAGCGGAATCTCATATTCATAATAGTTATTCTTATAATCACTACCCAGACGGATGAAGACAGCCAGCTCCCTATCCTTCAAGTTGGTAGTATTCTGCTCCAAGGCATTGGCATGGGTAAACATCTGGATACGCTTATACTGACGGAGGTCGAGAGTAGTATTCTTGTATACCGCCTTGGCTTCTCCACTGGTCAGATTCCTGACAACAAGACTCAAAGCCTGCTCGTTGGATTCTACCAGCTGTGGCTGACTAGGATCCTGCTCACGACTGATGCCAGGAGGCAAGACGTAATTGACCGGAGTCTTCTCGGCATTTTCCTCAAGATTCACGGCACTAGCCTCCAAGGTTCCACCAGAAGCTGCACTCAACTGCTGATCATAAGTACGCCATTCACCACGTACCAGGTCGAGCGTTCCAAAGCGCAGAACGATAGGCTTCTTGAAACCCGTAAGGAACATACGCATGAAACGGATGCTGGAGAAATCATTGATATTACCTTGTCGGCTCTCGAACTCATCTATAGGAATACGGAACTGATACCAGGTAACAGACGACTTGGTATTATCTCGCCATGTCTGTGAATATTCTCGCTTATCCACAATATGGTTGGTACCCACAACAAGATCTTCCGGACGGATACTTACCCTATACTGGAAGTACTTCTCATATTCATTCAGCGTATAATCCTGATTGATATCTTCCACATCAGGGGTAGACTTATAAGATGTATCATAACTCTCAGAACGGCTATCGCTATCAGGCGAGTTGCCCTGAGGGTTGTTGATATACTTATAACGCTGCAAGATAGGAGCACGCATCTGATCCCAGTCACTGCCACGGAAATAGTGATAGTTATCACGTGCAGGGTCAGCAAAGATGCTGTCGAATACAGCCTGGTTCACCTTTCCCTGAATCTGGTCTAGATAAGCACTCTTATAGAATTCCTGTTCCTCGGCATCGGTCAGACCGTTGAAACCAACATCCTGCAAGGCACGGCTACCACTGGTTGTTGCAAAAGCATAGGTTACCGTACTCTGAGTAGGAATCTTACCCCACTGAGTATAAGTAAAGCTCTTGCTGCCATCTACAGGCATACCGCTCTCATAGAACTTCTTGCCATCCCGCAGAATATCTTCGCTCACCTCACCCAGATTGATATAGAAATCTCCTCCATATTCATTGGCATCCGGCTGTTCACGGGTATAGAGGAACGGATCCAGCAACCAGAACTCGATATATTCAATGTTGGCTTGCTCGAAATCATTGGTATCGAGTTTACGCATCATACCACCCCAATTGAGCTGTGGATTCTTCAATGTACCATCTGCTTGCAGGTCTTCCACATTAAAGTTATAAGGACCCGGCTCTGACGGATAGTAAGCCAGGTTGAGCACGCTCAGGGTATTGGTGGCTCCCTGGTAACTGTTCTGCTGGCGCAATGGGAACAGCTCCTTCACATATACTTCACGAACATAGTGATTACTGAGCTGCTTGAGGTCGCTCTTGATATGTCCAGGCGTCAAGGAACTGCCTCGACGGGTAAAGAGAGGGTCGATGCAATACCAAGCCAGACGGGAACGGTGGAAACCGCTCGTCAGTCCGGTCTTATCGTTATAATCTTCCTTGAAATTGAGCGATGGCACGCTGGAGATAAACCAGGAGGTAGGCGTCATCACATCAATGCCGTTCTTGGTATTTTCGAAGTCATCAATATAGGAAGCATTGTCCTGCGTACCACCAGCCTCTCCTGCCAACAACTGTGCAAACTCACTGGTAAAAGAGATTTGCGATGGTTGGGTAAGATGCAGGAATGGTATCTTGTCAAGTACATTGGTAAGCCACTGACTCTCCTTCTTCCAATTGAGATTAACACCCCAGAGAGTGTTCTTCAATGGTTCAGAGCCCATCGAGACCTTCGTAGTCAGAGCCTGTTCGGAAAGATGCTGCAGGGTACCACTCATCTGGAAGTTCTTGGAGAAATCATACTCCCAGTTCACACCAAACATGGTCTTGCGAGTCTGACCATAATCCGTATTACTTTCCAGGGAAACATTGACCGAAGTACCCGCATCGATGATGCTCTGGTTGAGGATGGTAACCTCACCCGCATTGTAATCTACCGAATAGTCAGTACCCTCTGTCAGGGTAACACCACCTGCGGTTACTACGACCGACCCCTGTGGAACGTTATAGGCATCCAGGGAAATGACATTAGCTGATGAACCTTTGAACTGGCCCACCATCTGATACTTATTCTTTTCTGCAATCTGTCTGGCAACGGTCTTGGTACTGTCATACAGTTCGGTAAAGGCATATTTCTCAGCCGCATCCGCAGCCACTCCGTTCTTGACCAGATAATCACGCATATAACTTCCGAAAGGTTCTACTTTCGGAATAAACACACGACCATTAGAAACGGTATAGCCTTCTACATAATCGTAGTATCCGTTGCTATGTGCCTTGTTGTTGTTATCAAGTCGGTCGGCACCCAACACACGAATGATAGGCGTATTCTTGACTCTCTGTTCCGGGATATAAGACAGATAAACGCCCGTCGTATCGCTCTGGTATTTCACGTCAAGACGGAATTTCTCCTTCTCGATATTAGAGGCAAGATAATACACGTTCTTCATCATCAGGTCCCAGTTGCCCTGCTGAGGGTTACAACTGGTATTCTTGAGCGACTTGACGAAAAGAGCCTGTTTGGTATCGGTGATATCAGAAGCAAACTCACCCACCTGATAAGTTACGCCACCCGATGTATATTCATAAGCCACAGCCAATACCTGGTCGGTCTGAATACCCGTCTTCAAGGAAACATAACCCAAGGCAGTATTGACGGAATACTCAGAAGAGCTCAAAAGACGGGCACTCTCCAATTTCTCAAAATCAGCACCTCCAACCAGACCGGCTCCCTCCAAGGTAGCGGCAGCCTGATCAATATCCCGGGCAGCCACATACTGGGTAGTCATTGCCTGATACTCGTTATTGGCACTGTTAGAAGGCACCTGTCCGGTTGCCGTCCACATAGGATTACTGATCTTTGAAGTTTCACCAAGATCGGTCAGTGCCACAATGTTTCGGGTATTGGCAGTAGTTCCCGTCTTGTTGGTTACCCAAATCTCAACACGGTTGATGGTAACGCCCGTAACAAGATTAGGCAACTTCTGCATCCATTCGTCATAATGATTCCTGAAATATCGGGAAAGGAAGAAGTGGCGATTCTCCTCATAATCGGCTACATTGATTTCAAATGGAGTCAACTGTACGCCGCCCCTGCTGGAAACACTCTTGGATGCACTCTTCTTCTGCGAAGCCACCATCTGCAATTTCAACTTTCCAAACTGCATATCGGTTCTGACACCGAAAAGGCTGCTGGCTCCCTTGACAAGAGAAGAATTGCTGGGAAACGACACATTACCAGCCTCAACAAGCTTGATAATCTCATCTTCCTTACCATCATACTTCAGCTTCATGTTCTGCGCATCATAATCCAGCGTGGCATCCGTATTATAGTTCAGGTTCATATTCACCTTATCGCCCACCTTACCATTGACATTGAGATTTATCTTCTCATCGAAGTTCATCATCGTGGTTTTTCGGTTGCGGATAGGCAAAGATGGATTATCAATGCTCTTCTTATTCATACCCAGTTTCAGCTCGGCAGAACCCTGTGTCCTGACACGGATACCACCAGGTCCGAAAATCTTCTCAGCAGGTCCCAGGTCGAAATGCATATCAGAGAAATCGAACTTCTCCTTACCCTTGGTCTGATAAATTTCATCATTCTTCTTACGGAAGAAAGCACTTCTTTCATTCATCTCAGTCCAGGAGTTATATTCTTCCGGAGTAAGCATGATAGGAGCCGAGAGCCAGGTATTGCCCATACGATTTCCGATAACGAAACGGTTGAGCGTATCGTTATAGACCACATCATACTTCATGTTGTCTGGGCGCTGCAAGTCGAGCGGACTCTGATAGAGGTCGCTGAGGGAATAAGGTTGGGTAAGCTGAATCTTCCAACGGGTATTCAGCAAAGAATCAGGAATGGTATCATCCTCCACCTTGAAAGGTTGGGCAGAAACTGACATTTTACTGCTGTTATCTTTGTCCTGTGCCTTATTCTTTACTTGCTGAACCTGCTGTTTCTGCTGAGTCTGAGCAGAATTCTGAGATTTTCTACGAGGACGGTTATCCTGCAGATAAGGCATGACAAGAGCATAGCTGAAGGTAGAAACCATCAACCAGAAGAACAACAAATATATTTTTCTTTGCCTCATTTGCAGATGCTAAAAATCAAAATTTTCCAATTATTGACACTTTATTATCTCTCTTACTGCTATTACTTGATTTGCTTAAGAGCCAACTTTACTACCTGTTCTACCGGCAAATCAGGCTGAGTCTTCAAGATGTCGACAACCACCTTGGCAGAAGGAGCCGGAGAGAAGCCAAGCATGGTAAGGGCACTCACCGCCTCATCCTTCACATCGTTGTTCACCATCACCACATTGCCACCATTAGCAGGAAGTTCATCTGCGATACCAAGACTCACGATCTTATCTCTTAAATCCAAAATGATACGCTGGGCTGTCTTGAGTCCGATACCTTTTACTCCCTTCAACATCTTGTCGTTACCCGATGAAATCACGTTGCAGAGTTCACTCGGAGACATGGATGAGAGTATCATTCTCGCAGTATTTCCTCCCACGCCAGATACCGTAATCAGCAAACGATAAAGCTCACGTTCCTGCTTTGTAGCAAAACCGAAAAGGGTGAAAGAATCATCTCTTCCACCTGCCACCAAGACTTCATGAACATAGAGTTTTACTTCCTGTTTGCCCTGAATGGCGGTATAAGTATTAAGCGAGATGTTAAGTCCATAACCCACCCCTGCTGTCTCTACAACAGCCAAAGCTGGAGTTAACTCTGTCAAATCGCCATGAATATATTCTATCATATCTAATTTATCTCCACATTATAATAATATTTATTTAACGGCAAAATACTCAATATATTGTATCAAGTGAAAGCCTATGCTAAGTTTCCTATAAAATCACGAAACTGAAAGGAATACATTCCATAAGCCTTACAAATCCCCCTTTATTCTACCTAAAAACCATGATTTTATAACCTTTTGCAACTTTTATGAGTTAAAAATCT
>USQD01000014.1 GCA_900556795.1 uncultured Prevotella sp.
TTTTTCAAGCAGAAGACGGCATACGAGATTCCGAAACGTGACTGGAGTTCAGACGTGTGCTCTTCCGATCTTTCCTTCCGTCCGGCAATACGAACCAGCCGATATTTCCTCGCCAGAACTTGCATCCCAGATATAACGAGTCGAAGGCATCAGTAAAGTCCGTTCTCTGCTGCAACGGCAGGTTGTCTTCCGTCTCTGCTTTCTTCTCCTGACTCTTATCCTTGCGGAATCCCTGGTAGCCGATGCTCACTTCACAGAGCTGCATGGCGATAATCAAATCAGGGTTCTGGGTCTGATTGATACGGATGGCAGGATATTCGATACCGGCAAGGGCATTATTGATGATGCGATGCTTCACCTCGTGCTGCTCCGGCACACCCATATCTATCGCCGTTACGTTCCAGCCGTTACGCTCCAGCTCTTTGATAACTGCCTGGTAGAATCGTTCATCGGTCAGCGCATACGATGCACCTTGTTTTGCCGTAGAATCGTAAAAGTAAACCACATCACGGTTCACGGCCCTCTTCGGAGCATAATAATGTGAGAAATCATCTACCAACTCCCTCAGCTTGCGTTCGTTCTTCACATAGAAGCTTTTGATAACATTTACTGCCTCCAATCCGTCACGCTGATATACCTGACCTACCACCAGGGTATTGATATTCGCATTGTAGTCGAATGCGAGATAGAGAGGAAGGTCGTTTACGCAGTCGCTATCCATACGGCAGTCGTTTCTCTCGGACAGTTCCTTCAAATCCGGCTGATAGCTTTCTGAAGTAATTTTCTTGCCGCCGATGATACCCGTAGCCTTCTTGGTACTCCAGTTGGCTTGGCTCAGAGGGTCTATCTCGTCACAGGTGTAACCATGAACATGATCTATATCCAGGTTAGAATAGAAACCATCGTTCGATTTCTTGATTTTCACGTTCAAAATACTGACCATGAAGGTGTAGTTAGGCAAATCTCGCTTCATGGTGCGGATGTAGTCTTCACTCAATAAGTCCACATTGTCGAGGGTAGAAGCACGCCTAACGAGGAATGCCGAGCGGCGAAGTTCTCTCAAATCCCCTTCTCGAAATTCTTTCGACTTGTCGAACATTTGCATCTCCCACCATTCTTTATCAGTTACCAGATATTCGTAATCATAGATGAGTTCTGCATCCGCTGCATCCACCAGCTTATAGTTTACCGCCATATCCACCATGTTCTTGGTGAGCTGGTTGCCATGGTTAGGCAAAATCTTAAACTGTCCCTCGTGCTTAATCATTTTGAGGGCGATGGCGCGTATCATCAATCTCAAATCGGGTGGCACGGCATGAGGGGTATGTCCGGTCTTTTTGGCATTATAGATAAGGTCGTTGTAGCGGATAATCTTGTTGGCATAGTCTTCCAACTGCTCCTGCACCCATCGGTAAGTCTTGCCTTGAAATTTACCTGATTCTATCGTAAGGTCAAGCTTCTCCTCCTCGCGCTCCAGCCAACTGCCTTTGGTAGTAAGCGAAGCATCGGATAGGAATCTTGTCGATTTATAGAGCGGATTGTAATCTGTAAAGTTGATGTTACCCAAAGGGTGAGTCTGGCCTGACAACGCCGGCATCAACTCATCGGTTACTTTCTTGTAAGGGAAGAACCTGGCTTCGTCCCCCACCATCGCGGAAAAAGTGTAACTGTTGGCGCTTGCGGTCTGAGAGAGGGAGATGAGCACCCACTGGGCACCATTCGCAAACCAAATGATATTATCATAGCTTTTCGGCTTAAAGATAGCCTCACGGGCATGCTTCGGTGGTCGTCCCCAGCCAAAATGAATGCCCTGCGTAAAGCCGAACATTCGTTCCATGGCAGCCATGGTACCAGGAATAGTTTTGCCGAATCCCTGCTGTCGTGATACGGCTACCCAGGCTCCCAGCATACCGGGCATGGAGTTAGAAGCCATCCAGACGTAAGGAGCCACAAGACCGTCGGTTTTACCCACACGTCTTGCAGCAATCACCCTTTCATCCTTCGCAGCCATATATAATGACTGCTGCTGGAATTTTGTGAGGTATATCAAATGTGGTTGTTGCATAATAATAAAAATGTTATCCTGAATGTATGTTGAAGTATGTTTTAGAAGAGCGAAAGCTGAATAGCTCTATTGCCTCGCTCCTTTTGATGTTTCGGAACGTAGATGCGTTCCGTTACGAGATTATTAGCCGTAGCTGATAGGGTAGAGCGATGAGAAAACTCTTCGATGCAATCGAAGCGATCATCAGGCATCTGATAGGAAGATATGAAAACGGGTTGTGTCTGATGCTCGCACCAATCGTAAAATCGCTCATAGTCGAAACCTCCGGAATCTTTTTCGAGGTATCCTTCTGTTCCTTCGTAGGGAATATCGCAGTAGATTACGCTGTCATTTTGTATCGTAACTTGCTGATAATCAAGCACACTTGATGTGATGGATGAGAATTGCCCCCCCGAATTTCTCGGCAGGGATAGCTGTCGCTCTCGGTATTGCAATCTGTGCAATGCAGTTGGCTCGTTCTCCGTTGCGGAGTTCGCCCTGTCGATTTTTTTTTTTTGAATCCCGCAGACTCGGCTGCGGCATTTTTGATGTTGAAGTTCTGACGGATGTTTGTAAGTCGTTCGATTGTTTCCAATCTGACTGATGCGATTTGCCCCCATAAGACTGAAGGTTGGTGTTGAGTCGTTCGTAAGCCTCTGTGCTCTGCAATCTCGATGATTCTGCCCCCTCGTGACGTGTCCAACTTGCAGTTTTGCGGCTGCTCTCTGCCCCCCCTCTCAAATGATTGTTGCTGGAAGTGACCAAACTGGCTGAAATATCTCTTTACGGCAGCATATCTGCACTGAATGTCACTGATAGGTTCGATGAAAGATAAATCATAGCCAAGGTCTTTTCCCAGAGAGTAATCACGAAAGAATATCGCATAATGGATAGCTTTCTTCAAAGGCTCAATTTCCTTGGAGTAAAGGTAATTGCGCATATTATTTCCAAACGACCAGACTACAGCCACGTATGGGTCGGTATCTTTCAGTCTGAAGAAATCCTCACGGCTTATCCACCTCGTCTCGTTCTGATATTTGCCGTTCAACGCATCAATGAATAGAGTAGGGCACATCCAGTTAATATCATTAATGTGGATATGCTCATACTTGTTTCTCAATAACGCTGCATGGCTCACCGCACACCCGCCGCAGAATAAATCTATCAGATGCGTGCGTTTAGGCAGGAGACTTACAATCCTCTCTGCCAACTTGTTTTTACTTCCCTTATAGGGCAATCCATATTTCATATCTTCCTTTATTTGTATATTTTAAAATAGGCTCGGTTGCATCATCTCTAACTTGATACGCTTGCAAGCCTTGTCGTAATATTCTTTGTTTAATTCAAATCCGATGAAGTTCCTCTTTTCTCTGATACAGGCGATGGCGGTAGTGCCGCTGCCCATGCAGTTATCAAGAACGCACCCCCCCCCACATTGGTATAAGTACATATAAGATACTGGATAAGAGCTACTGGCTTTTGAGTGGGGTGGAAGGTATCGGCAGAATGTTCTTTATCAAAGCAGATAATGCTCCTTGGGAATTTCTCATCTGATACGATAGTAGGCACTTCTTTATGATCGCCGTAGCAACCTCGCTTTAAACTATGAGAACCATCGCCTCTTCGATGATTTCTTTGATGTGGCGCACATTTTACCATCTGAGGATTGTAGATAGGTTGTTTCCGATAGAATACGGCAATATCCTCATGCGAGCGCAGAGGCATTTTGTTGGCATTCAAAAAGCCTGTTACCCGCTGCTTGCTCCAAATAAGATTATATTTCCAGAGTTTCGGCTGTGACATCATAAGTTGTGCGGTAAACATGCCCTGGCAGAAAAGAATAATCGCTGCATTGGGTTTGGTTATGCGCAGATATTCCTTCCATAATGGCTCAAGCGGGATAATGCTATCCCAGCCACCGCCCTCACTCTTTTTATTGAGAACGCCATACGGCAAATCGCAGATAATGCAATCCACGCTTGCGTCCGGAATCTTTTTCATTCCTACCAGGCAATCCTCATTATATATCTTATTTAATTCCATCCTCTATAAATCTATTTTTATCAATTAAACCATTTTAGAATAGTTTCTCCTTTATATCCTTTTTCCCAGATAAACCAGGCATAGGCTTGGGCGCTCCCTGCCATTGCATCGAAATCGCCATTGGCAGCACATTTCAGTCTCGAACTGCTGACCCATACCCTGCATGGTGGCTGCGTTTTAAACAGATGTCTTCTTCCTTTTCCTTCAAGAAAAGTAAGTTTTAGGAACATAGCAACCTTTCTTCCTTTCGGGATAATCTGCAAAGCCTTTTCCACGAACTCCAACGCAAATCGGTAGGGTGGGTTGGTAACAATATCTCCGTTCCATTCTAAGTTGTCGATGGAAAGAAAATCTGCAACCTCGCCATAACCTCTATCTATCAAGTCACGGCTGACTACATTGTAGCCATGAGCCTTTAACACTTTGCTAATATGTCCTTCGCCGCAGGAAGGTTCCAAAATTACCCCCCCGTAAACTGCTCTATCTTACAGAGCCATTCGGTAGCTGTGGGTTCTGTGGCATAGTAGTCTTCACGCTGTCGCTCGCCGTTTTTATGGTTACTTGCGCCTAACGTCTTAAATACGGCAGCATTGCCGCCTATCCAGTCTTTTGCCATAAAGTCTATAAACTATTAACTATAAATTATTAACTATCTCAACTTCCCTACATGCCATTTCGAGCAAACCTTGCACTGATAAGCCGTATATCCTGCAGCCATGATTTTAGGGTGCAGTTTCAGAAACTCGCAGGCTTCATCCTCACTCTCGTAGGCAACCTTGGCTTTCCAGCCGTGACTGCTTTTCCTCGTCCAGTGTTCCGGATCAGGACGAAATGGAGGTATTTTGTTGGGATGATGATTTCCGTATCTCTTACTCATCGGCTGTTTCCTCCTTCATTTCCTTAGCCTGTTTACCATCCTCCTTCTCTTCCATCACCTCTTCCATGTAGTCGAAGTAATCAGGAGCTTTTTCCGGAGTAGCATTCAGACTCTCCTCATCGGCTATCTGCTGCATATCCTTCACCGTAAGACCGTACTTGCGAGCCATCTTGCGCTTATACTCATCGGTATAGTTGATGCGGTCGTGCTTCACGATGCTCACATCCTGGGTAATGGCAATGCGGCTCATATCCGGCATCTCATCCGTAGCATCCTTATCCTCCACGAAGTCACCATATACATTAGCCAGGGCTTGCATACCCTTATCCACCGCGCGGTCGTTGTTCTGCTGCTTGCCCGTGCGGATGAGCCATTCAGCGCTGCTCAGATACATCGCCTTGTGACGAGGGCTTTCATCGGTCTGAAAGAAGCGGATGATGTGGTTGCATACCGCCACATCATTATTCAGTTCCGTAACCGTTCGGGGTTTGATATTTCCTTCCTCGTCAATATCAATATGCAGCGCCATCACCATTTCCTGCGCCTCTTTGTTGCCCTGTCCTGCCTGGTTCACAAAGAGCGTATAATCGCGTCGTGCGATATTGCGGCAGGTGGTACGCGGGTCTATATCGTTGTTCTGTACCCATCGCTTGTAGAACTCGGCACAAATCTGCATGCGGTACCGCTGTTCCAGTTTAGGGAACATCGTCTCCATGCTGAGACCATTTGATAGCCACTTGTCTATTCTCTGCAGGGTGTTCTGTGTTAATTGGCTCATTCCTTATTAATGTTTAATGTATAAAATGTATAATTTGTGGAGCATCGAAAAACGAAATCCGTGTCATTCGTGTCATTCGTGTTCAAAAACCCGAACCCCGAAACGCTATATGGTAAGGTCGATACCAAACTGACCTTCCAGGAACTTCTTGTAATCGGGCTTACTGAATAGCGGTCCGTTCACCTTATTCCACTTCTTATTATTAGAATAGAACACATCACGTGTGAACCATTCATATACGCTATCGTAGCGTTTCAGCGTCGTGCAGTTAGGATGCGTATCTAAGTACTTCTGTCCGGCACGCAGGTAAGCCTTCGCTATGCGGGGATGCTTCTGAAACTCGATAAGGCGCTTGCGTCTTGAAGCCAGCGGACAGCACATACAACCGAGTCTTCTGGTAACGTCGATTTGCCCCCCCGTATCATAGTAGAGTGGAGCAAGCTTCAAGTCTCTATCAAGAATGAAATCCCTTACGTCTTCATCAGTCCACTCTAAGATAGGGTAAATCTGCTCCACATGGTTCTCTTCTTTCTTTGCACCAAAATATCGGCACTCGGTAGGCTCGTTATATCTTTCCTTTCTCGCTCTGCTTTCCGCTTTGCGCACACCGATAATGGTTTTATCGAGTATCTTATACTCTTTCAGAGCTTCACAACAGAAACGGGAGAAGCGAGAAGGAAATCCCTTCTTGGCGATAAGCTGAAAGAAATTCTCTTTCGGTCTGAGAATTTCCACACCCATATCCTTCACGTGGGCGATAGTGCCCGGTGGGTCGATGGTGGTATTCTTATATATCGCCCTGTATCTGATACCAGCTTCTTTTGCAAGCTGCAGGATCACATCACTATCCTTGCCGCCCGAATAAGCCAGTTCTATCTCTCCATCGTACCTTTTCTGTACGCTTTGCAGGAGGCGGATAGACTGCTCTATCTTTTTCTGTAATTGCTCGTTTATCATTTTGCGCCTTTTTATTTATTTTATCTGCCCACAAAATTACGAAATTGCCCCTAAACGGTTGGGACAACCCCCGAACCCCCTATCTTGAAATAGCACCCCTATCGCCCCCGTTCCCTGCGATTCCATCGCAGGTCCCTCAATTTTTTTTGTCCCCACCTCTCAATAAAAAACCGATACCTTTGTATCGTATTAGAAAACATAGGATAACATTAAAAAGAAAAAGAAATGCAAAGTTTAATTCCGACCCTTACCAGGTTTCTTGCAGCCATCATCGGCTTAGTGTGGTGTACCCTGGAACCATCTCTTAACTACATTGCCGTATGCTTCTTCGCCCTTGTCTGCGACTGCTACACGGCATGGCGCTGCAACTGCCGCATCTATTCCCGCTATCGGGAGGCTATCAAGAAAGATCCTCGATGCAAAATCGACGGGAAACTGAAATCTAAGAAAATGGCAAAGATGGTGAAAGATTTTTCTGTCCTCATCCTTGCGATATTCTTGGCCACGATGGTAGATACCGTGATACTCGATTTTCAGAACCCTCTCCATCTCGCCAACTATCTTGCCGCCATCTATTGTGGCGTGCAGCTCGTGAGCATCCTCGAAAACGAGAGCACCTGCAATGGGGCACCCTGGGCAAGAGTGATGCAGAAGATTGTGGCCGATAAAACCGAAAGGCACTTCAATGTGAAGCTGAAAGACTTGATGAAAGAGGAAGAGGAGGACAGCGAGAAAGAAGAGGTAAAGGATAAAGATAGGGCAGATACAGATAATGCAGCCAAGCCGGATAATGGTGCAGATAAAGATGAGTGGATTCCGTCGAAATCAGGTGGTGATGCTTACGATATATAGTGCCAACAACTCTTAATTTCTGTACGCTATCAGTTAATAATGTGTTAATAACCCTTTGAATTATGACAATATCAAATGTTTTGGAACATTGGGCAACCATCTACAAGCCCTTATCCCATAACCCGACAAGCAAGAAGCTGGAAGAACAGAGTTTCTTCCGCATCCGTGATATTGACGAGGAAAATATCTTTTCCCGCAACGCCAATATCATTCACTCTCCCTGTATGCTCTATCGTGTAGTGAACTCCGGAGAGTTGAAATCGGATAAGCAAGCCTTGATTACTTATCAGGTCTGTTTCCTTACCCGACTGAAAGATTCTTCTGCTACGTTGGGCAGATATGATGGTAGCAAATTGCAGGCTGCATCGGATGATCTGATGGAGTATTGTGAAGACCTTGCCTCCTATCTCACTCAGCTTCGCCGCACGGGTATCTGTCCTATCACGGGCAGAAACTTCAAGACGGAAGAGCCTAAGTTGGGCATCGAGTTATCATCCATTGATATAGAGAGTTTCGCCTATGGTGTAAACCCTCTTTTCCGTGGTCCGAGCTGGCTCCTTGCCGATTGCTACTGGCAAACCATCCGTCCGCTCTATAATTTCCAATGCGAAAAAGAGCAGAAATATATCATTCCTGCATCGACAGAAGACGGAAAGGAGGGATAAGCCATGCCTATCAGAACCCAACCTATCAAGTCGCCTTTTGCACCCCTGAAAGAGGTGGCAGGTGTATATCTGAAGCAAGCCCTTCTCGATATAGAAGTCAACTTCAATACCCAGAAGATTTATCCGGTAGAAGTATATCGTGGCTACGAGAAGGTGAACAAATACCGCGAGGAACATGGCATGTGGTACTCTACGGGTGAAGGCAAGAAATCCTTTGAGGGTACGGTATATCAGGCTGATGAAAAGACGGGTAATCTGATGGTAGGAATCCGCTATAACGATTATCTCCGCTATGTGGATATTGGTGTAGGTTTGACGGGTGATCCTCGTGACCCTGCAGCCCATATCACTGCCGACAAGGTGGACCGCTCAAAGAAAGCCAAGTTTAAAACCCGATATATCGGCAAGTGGGACAGAAGGGCAGGTAAATCTCACCGTCCTGCCATCATGCGCACGGTGAGAAGACTGAAAACGAGATACGAAAATCATCTTGCCGATTACTACGGCTATCAAGGCTTGTTACAGATAATGAACGCCCTGGAAGGCGAAGGCGATTAACCCATCTCGCCCCCGTTCCCGGCGATTCCATCGTCGGTCTCATATCCCCCAAAAATAAACATTAAAAATAAAAAAAGCAATGGCAAAGAATAAAACAGAGGCTATCATCACGCTCAATGGTCAGCAACCGCTCCAGGTATTGAAGCAGTTGCAGGAGGCAGCAGCGGGTATATCCGAGCAGATAGATGCGGCTCAGGCGAAGCTGAAAAACTTGAAGCCGAATACTGATCCATATAAAGCGCTCGATGCCACCATCAAGGATTTGAAGAAGCAGTATGATTTGCTGGCTTCTGCACAGATTAAGGATATTTCTGCCAATGAGCGTTTACAGAGCGTGGTGGACCAGCTCAGTAATACTTCACTCCGCAATCTGCGCCGTGCATTGGGCGATGGCAAGCGTCAGCTCGAAGGTTTGTCGGAGGCAGAGCTGGAGCAGGCTAATTCCATCCGCGAAATGATGAAGACAGTAGGCGACCAGATACGTCTGCTGGAAGGAAAATACGTGAAGATACGCGAGGGATTGGCAAGCATTGGTACGCAAAGCGATCAATGGCTCAGTAAGGCTATTTCGCAGCAGAAAGACCTTATGGACTATACTCGGCGCGGCACGAAGGAATATAAAGAGCAGGAGCAGGTGATGCAGATGCTCACCGCCGAGCAGAATAAGCGCAACGCTGCCATTTCTGCCGAAGCTACTGCCAAGCGTCAGGCTCAGTTCAAGCAGCAGGTAGCATCGTCAAGGCAGATGCTTTCCTCTACCGACACGATGAAGAACCATTCGCAGACTGAGGTCCAGACTGCCATTAATACCCTGAAACAGGCACAAGGTCAGAGTAATATCGGTGGCAGCGAGTGGAAACAGTATGCTGATGAGATAGCCAAGGCAGAGGAGCGGCTTGCATCGCTTGCCGGTAAGGTAAAGGAAGTGAAGCAGGTAATGTCCGAAAAGGATGCCAAGGACACCATTACCTTTATGGATAGTCATACCGAAGGTGAGGTTCGTGAGGCTATCAATACCCTCAGACTTCTTCAGGCGCAGACACATATCGGTAGCGAGGAATGGAAAAAATACGCTATCTCTATTGCCGATGCAGAGGAGAGTCTGGCTAAACTCACGGGTAAGGCGAAGGAGGTAAAGGAAGAGCTTTCTCTTACTGAGACTAATGAGCGAATGAAGACATTAGGTCAGCAGTCTGAGCAGAGTTTGCAGGATATGCTCAGAGTTCTTCAGGAAGCCAAAGGTTCAATGGAGCCATTCTCTAAGGAATGGGAAGACCTGGCTGCAAAAATCGACAACGTGAAAACCCGAATGGCAGATGTTGCCAGCAACTCACCTTTCGAGCGTAACTACGAGACTGCTCAGAAAATGGCTCGACAGGATGGATTGTTGGATAAAGAGGGTTCCTTTCGCAATCCGACTAAAAATGACCTGGAATGGTCTAAGAGCTATCTCCAGAAGGAATTGGGCAATACTTCTCCTTTTGAGACTATCAAGATAACGGAAATAAAGGAAGCTCTCGGTATGCTGGATGAACGCCTCAGTGTATTCAAGGATAATGCCGATAAGTCTGCCATGTCTGCTGAGAAGCTGAATGAGGTTCTTAGTAATATAAAGACTGCATCCCTCGATGATTTGAAAGCCGCGTCTGCTGAGTTGAATAAGCAACTCGGCAAGCTGGCTCCGTCTTCCGATGCAGCCAAGCAGGTAAAGCAGCAGTTGCAAGCCCTGGATAAAGAAATCAAGCAGGTGGAGGATGATGTTGTTGACGTGAATGATGTCATCTCCCGTAGCAAAAAAGGCAAGGCTTCCATCGAGGAACTTAAAAAAGCCTATCAGCAGTTACAAGTTGAGCTGAACCAAATTAATACTGGTGATGAGGAATTTAAGAATAAGCAGAAGGCACTTAAAGATCTCAAAAAGGAGATTGATGATGTAACTGGAGCGGCACATAAGCAGGGTGGTGCGTGGAATACGGCGTTAAAGAACTTAACCGCATACGTAGGTCTGTTTGCGGTATTTAACCAGGTAAAGACTTACTTTGTTGATTTGTTCCGTCTGAACATGAAGTTTATGGATCAGTTGACGGATATTCGCAAAGTTGCGCTTTCTACTACGGATGAAATAGCAAATCTTTCTCGTGAGTTGGCGAAAATTGATACCCGTACCAGTCTTGAAGAGTTAAATCGAATCGCTTATGCTGGTGCCAAGTTGGGTATTCAGACGCAGGGAGGAACTATGGCACTCGCTGGCTTCGTCCGTGCTGCCGACCAGGTAAACGTGGCACTTAAAGAAGATTTGGGTGAGGAAGCGCTCACGTCTTTGGCGAAGATTACTGAGGTGATGGGATTGGTTGACAAGTATGGTGTAGAAAAAGCCATGCTGAAGACCGGTTCCGCAATCTTCCGTCTGGCTGCTACTTCCACTGCTTCCAGCGATAAGATTGTGGATTTCTCAAATCGTATGCTTGCCCTTGGCGAACAGGCTGCCCTTACCACGCCTGATATTCTCGCCCTTGGTTCTGCGGTAGATAGTATGGCATTGGAGCCAGAAGTGGCAGCAACCGCTTTCGGTAAACTGGTAACTGAGTTACGAAAAGGCACAAGCCCTATTGAAAAATCCCTGGGTATTGCTACCGGAAGTTTGAAGAAGATGATCGAGAGCGGAAGAGGTATGGACGCTATTCTTACTATCTTTAGAAAAATGGGTGAAACCAAGAATGTCTTTGCTCTTGACGGCTTGTTTAAAGACTTAGGTTCTGATGGCGCCCGACTCGTGAAGACGATGGTTACGATGGCTGCCAAAAATGGTATGCTTACAAAAGCTGTTGAGGAATCAAATAAAGCCTTTAATGACGGTACGGCTGTAACGGTAGAGTATAATATGCAGCAGGAAACCGCTATGGCTTATATGGAGCGTGCCAATAACCTTTGGGAGAAACAGTTTGTTTCATCCAGCGCAGCAGCAGGTCCCGTTCACGATATAGCCAAGGCATGGTTCGAGTTAACTAAGGAGTTAACTAGCAGCCTCGGTTTTATGACAGAGGTTAAATTAGCCATCGGACTAATCTTTGCTTCTGTCAAAATGCTGCTGAATATTCTTCCTACGCTCATTTCTATGCTCAGTATGGCAGGTTTGGCGGGTGCGTTTGCATACGTACTTGATTATGCTCAGAAGTTGAGTTCTGCTTCGGCTTCACTGAGCATGGTTTGGGCTAAGATGGTTTCGACTTTCAATAAGCTGTCATTAGTAAAACAGGCTGGTGTCTTCGGTGGTATAATCGGCTTGTTAGGAATACTTGTTGTGAAATTGGCTGAATATACATCTTCTCTGAATCAGGCTTCAGCCGGTCAGCGTGTACTGAATGAAGTGCAGGAGGAAGGTAAGCGTAAGGCAATGGAGGAGCAAGAACAGTTAAAACGCCTTCATAACGTAATGAAGGATTCGACGGCCCCTATGAATCTGCGCCTCGAAGCAATGAAAAAACTGAATAACGCCATTCCTGGATTGAACGCAAGAATTAATACTGAGACTGGTGTAGTCAAGGAAAATACTAAAGCATGGGATAAAAACCTTACCCGCTTGCAGAAGTATTACGAACTTGAAGGTGCTCGTTCTAAACTGGCAGATTTGGGTCGGCAGAAAGTGGATGCAATTTTTGATTTGCAGAAAAAAGAAGACGCTTACGCAAACACGAAGGTACAGACTCCTAACGGTTCCCATATTCAGACTTCCGGCGGTGCAATGATGCCTTCTCAGGCTCAGGGTGCTATCGGTCAAGCCGGACAGCGGGCTGCGGCAAAGAGTGAACGTGATAAGGCTAAACGCCGATTAGATGATATTCTTGCCCAAGAACTGGCATTAAGCAAAAGATACGGCGCGGAATTGGATGTGGCAACTGGCAAAGAGACGGGAACCCCACAATATATTGATGAAACTGGGAAGGGCGGTAAAGGCTCTGCTACAACTCCTGAAGACGATGCCCGCAACAATATCTCCGAGTTCATAACCAAAATCAAAAACTTCTACGAGCGTCAGAAGACGGCGATGGTGGAGGAGATGACGAAGGACGGTATAGAGAAAGAGATCCAAGATCAGGTTGTTAACGACTTGGATATAAAAATGAAATCGGCTCTCGCTGCGGCAAAGCAATCCATCGTCCTCGGTAAGAAGACCTGGGATGAGTTTAAGAAGACAATGGATAAAGACCGCAAGGAGAAGGATGATGAGTTTGGCCAGTCTCAGTCTCGTACCTTATTGGAGCAGATTAATGCTTATAATGTATCAAAACTCCGTGCTGATCTTTTAAAGCAACTGCCTAAAATCAAGAAAGGTAAGATTGTTGGCTATAAATCCGATGAGAGGGATAGGGCATATCTCGACCGCCAGTGGCTCGATGCGTCAAAAGACGAGAAGAGTAACGCCAATATTATACAGGATCGCATGGAGCAGCGCCGTAAAGAACTGCTGGAGCATGATTACACCAAAGTTGTGCAGGAAAATTCTTTCCTCGGTTTGATAAAGTCACGCTTTGCGGATGTTTCTTTGGGAACACTCAAGAAAGATAAGGATGACGTAATCAAGGTTCTCGAAAAAGCAAGAACGCAGATTGCCGATGTTTTCGAGACAGGAGGAAAGAAAGATAACTTACTGAAATTCCTCTTTGGAGAGAACTACGAGAATACGCCTTCCGTCTTCCTTTCGCTTCTTAATGATACGGAGGAGAATGTCAAACTGTTCTATCGGAAACTGATCCAGTATTCAGACGAATATACTGAAGCCGAAAAGAAACATTACGATGAAGCAAAGAAGATTTCTGATTTCATGTGGAAACGCAACCAGCGCAACCTCTCTAATCAGGAAGCTCTTCGCAAGATGCAGCAGGAAAGCAGTCTCTTCGGTAAGCGTACTAATATGTGGTCGAACCTCGGTCTCAGCGACCTCACTGCTGACCCAGAGGTGGAGCTGATGAAGATGAAGATGCAGATGGCAGAAGACTATTATGCTTTCATTTTCAAAAATTCGAGAAATCAGCAACTTATCGACGAGGCAGAAAGAGCTCGGCAGGAGGCAGAACTTGCCTATGCTAACCAGATGGCAACGGCGATGAAGAACCGACTCTCTCAGATGCAGCAGCTCGTGCAGCCTATCGAAACCTTCGGTGCAGAGGTAGGCAAGGCATTTGCCGAAATGCGTAACGACGTAAGCAGCGCACAAGAGAGCATCAAGAACGCTCTGAAGTCTATGCTCGAATCGTGGGGTAATATGGCGCTCAACGATGTGAATACGCAGATGTGGAAGGCTATCAACGATGCTGGTGCCAAGCGAGCCAAGAAGAAAGCCCAGCCTGGTATTGATGCAGCAAGAGCCAACGCTAATGCCAATGCCGTTAAGGAAGACTTCTCTAATCTCGGCACAAAGGCGAATCCGATGTATGTGCGACTGGTAGATGAGGGTGCATCTTATCTCACTCAGCAGCCGCAGTCTAGTTTCGAGAATATGAGTTCACGGCAGCAGCCTATCGGCTGGAATCCTGATGGCTCGCCTATCATGCCTGGTAAATCTCCTGCTGCGCCTGATAACGCTCCTGTCGTGCCTTATGCGCCTACTAATACCAATCAGCAGGGCACGCAAGAGCAACAGAACGGTGCCCCTCATGCGTGGGCACATCGCAACCGAGACAATGCCAATGCGTTCTATCAGGATGCAGCCACGCAAACGGGTGCAGCAGCAGCCGATGCTATCGCAGGTGGTGGTTCCTCCGCTGATGCCGCAGCCGGTATCGCAGGTTCCTTCATTGGTGGCGTGATGAACACCGAGTTCAAGAAGGGCGGCAAATCCAAGGAAGACAAGGAAAAAGCCGAGCAGTTGAAGAAGGAGAAGAAGCACCAGAAGGAACTGAGTAAGGAGGTAAAGAAGGGTAATAAGGATCGTGAGAAGGTAACTACCCAGGGTGTTCAGAACATCACGGATGTAACCGATGCCGGAAACAAGGAGCAGACCGAGGGTACTAAGGTGGCTTTGAATGCAGGTATGGCTATGACCCAAACGGCGCTCACTACCAACCTTGCCAATACTCAGGCTAATAATGAGGCTATGGCTCAGTCTGATGCAGCCCGTACCCAGTCGGAAGTAACCTTCTCTATTGCTGGTGCGATGGCTAAGTGTTTTGAGTTCCTGGGTCCTATCGCGGGTCCTATTGCAGCCGCAGGTGTAATGGCTACCCTGATGGGCTTACTCCAGTGGGCACTCAACTCAGCTTTCAGCGGCAGTAAGAAGAAGAGTAATACCAATACCGCCAATACCAAGCTCGTAACCGGTATGCTTACCTATGATAGCGGTAACGTGCAGGATTTGAAGCCATTTGTGGCTGATAATGGCGAAGTATATTGGGCGAAGGAGGATGATGGCAAGCAGATGCAGGGCGTGAAGATGCTCACGTCACCAACCGCTACTACCGTGAACGGGCAGCCGTCTCTCGTAGCCGAGAGAGGACCGGAAATCGTCATTGGTAGGGAAACCACCCACGCCATGATGATGAATAACCCTGGCTTGCTGAAAGCACTGGTGAACTACGACCGCAACTATTCAGGAAGAAACTCAGCAAGAAGGGCATTTGATAATGGCAACGTGGGTGATGTTTTTGCAGCAGGCGCGCAAGCAGGCAATGGTAATCTTTTGCCTGGCGCGTCAGCGGCAGGCGACCTGATAGCAGCCAGCGCCGCAAGCAATGCGGCGCTCCTGCAAGCTGTGAATGCGCTCATTCGGCGCCTGAATGAGCCTATCAGCGCCAAGATTAATATGTATGGTCGCGACGGACTGCATGACAGTCTGAATAAGGCTAATCAGTTTATGAAGCATAAATAGAATGAAATTTTTGTTGATTATTAGTTGTTAGTTTTTAAGTTTTTATTATGTTTTTAGTAAGGCTGTTTCGCTGTGAAGCGAGATAGCCTTTTTCGCTTAAATTTCTTTTTGGTCCCATTTTGCGACCAAACCCATCATTTAGTGGGCTTTTGATAACTCGCTGATTTAGTGGGCTTTTTGGTCTCAAAAGAGATCGGAAGAGCGTCGTGTAGGGAAAGAGTGTAGATCTCGGTGGTCGCCGTATCATTAAAAAAAAAAAA
>USQD01000015.1 GCA_900556795.1 uncultured Prevotella sp.
TCTACATACTTCAATTTAGCAAATCGGTATGAGGTGTATACTCCGTCGAGCGTTTTATTGACTCTTGCCGTAAATCTCAGGATGCAGCCTGTATAATCGTGAAATCCTAAGATGATATACTTCTCACCGACATACCCTGCTACGTATGCGCCAATATCCTTTCCCTTATAAAGGGCTGGCTTTCCACGATACGCATCAAAAAAGTCTTTGTTTGTCATGCGCTATTTGCTATAATCTACCCGCTCATCCTTGAAACCAATGAGGCGCTTGGCATCCTCCTCGGTTATCAATTCCAAATCATCGTTGTTATCATTATCCTTGACAACCAAATCGTCGGTAATGACGAAATAATACTTACCATCATGGGTAAGCTGAGTAGGACGGAAAGAACAACAGGAAGCGATGGCCCGCAAACCTAACTTATACAGAATATTATCGTGACTGGTAACTGGATGATATGAAGACATCACTTCCTTTATGGCCCTACCCTCTTCATTATTCAGGTTAGGAGCTACCCAGAACTGATTATCATCACTATAAGTCCTGCTCCAGACTTCCTTATCCAATGTTTCGTACTTCTCAGGAGTAACAACAAACTCGTAGATTTCCACCTTTCGGAAAAAGGTGGAGTTTACGTAAGAGGCAATGACTTGGGTTAGCTGGAAGGGTATCGCCTTGCGGATGCGATCGCAATACTCTACACTTTGCTTTCGCTCCTTATCTATCACGTCCTTCACCCAATCGAAAGACTTAGTGCCTTCTTTTAATTTAAATATGAGCATAGTGCTATTACTTTAAATGATTTTTCTTGAGACCAGCGATAGAATCGCTAGAAACGATGACTAATCTTCTATGAAATCCCGATTATAATCATTTACATCAATGATGATAGGAATATTCAGGATAACACACGAGGCGAATGGCAGGGCTGCCATATCGGAAAAAACACTATCATAGGATGGGATCTCGATAGTTCTATCTTTCTCCTTGATAAGAATACTCTTGGCGGTGCGCCCGTAATTAAAGCCTTGGGTTGGAATACGGAAAACATTGTATCGGTTCTCACTTTTTTTCGCTTCTACCTTCATCAGGCAAATATCCAACTTTCTTTCCTCACCATCCTCAATGATGGTAAGAACACCATCTCTAATAGGAGCACCATACTCCTGATTATCGTCAAACTCAAGCGTGATACCATCACCATATTGAGAAAACTCGCAGTTGTCATACACCTTATCTAATAGGCGGGATAACTTGACGGTACCGTCTTCCTCGATAGGAATGCCCGATAGGACTTTACGGAATGATTTACAGAAGGTACTAATGCAGGTCTGAGCTGCCATCTTATCTATCTCTGCAATAATTTCCTTGTTGACTATCTCGGCATAGCTAGGCAAAGAAAAACTTGCCATCGGAATGTTCTTCTGCAGGTACTCATGCACCTGCTTACGAAAAGGCGATGAATAACCGGTGAAATACTCCGTTATCTCTTTCTTGATACCTGCTCTTGCAGCTTCAACTACATCTTTTTTCAGTTCCTCGGAACTACCGATGAACTCAGAAACTATCTTGCTTAAATTATCTTCCATTACTTTTCATTTTTATCTATTTGATTTCCTTGGACCAGCGATGGAATCGCTGGGAACGGTGGTGCTCTTTTACTTCTTGACTTGGCAGGGGCAGGAGGCTGAGTGAATGCAGCAGGTGTTGCCTCTGGCGGTTTCAAAGATGATATACTCGTGACATTTTGAAGTTACGGTAATGCTACTACCTTTTATGCGGTTGTCATCTCCTTTAACATCGGTGATGAGCGCATGAATAAGCAGATAGATCATGCCGAACATGAATACCGTAAATATAATATCTGAGGTTGTTGCTTTTACCTCATAAAAGAGTTTCTTTAACTTTGTCTTATCCATATCGTTTTATTTTTATTTGCCATTGTCTTCAGGTGTTTGCTCCGGTTCTTCCGGAATTTGAACTTCACGTCTTTGCTCTATCTCGTAACCTTTCTGGATAACATCCAGCATACTGGCATAGGTAGGCTTCTCGGTTGAGCCGGGAGTCTGATCACCCCAAGGCTTACCGTCCTTGCGTATTGCATCTTTATCTGTCAGCGAATACTCCATACGGCGCAGGAAGACTCCGATGGCCAACAATTCGTGATTTGGAGTTACATCAGGGTCATCATTATAATCATCTGTAATTGTATCGGCAATGGCTATTATCTTATTGTAAATAGCCATAACTTTCTGTTTTTCTTCGATTGTAGCCTGCTGCTCGTTTACATTATTATTATTTTCTTCTTTCATAACTTTGTTTTTATCTATTTACCATATTTCTTTTCCATTCTCTCAAGACTATTCTCCAGAGTTTTCCTTATGAAGTCTTCGGGGAAATTTTCGATGTTCAAGTCCCCGACTGATATATAGCGATGGAGTAATTGCTGATAAAAATATCTGATTTCATCTCGCGCAAAAGATTCGTAAGGAACAAAATCTATCGCTTCAATGGAAGTTGCTTCATTCTCATTATTGATGGCACACTTCGCAATCATTATACCTCCAGGAAACAGTGCAAAAACATAATTTCCTATTGTTGCCATCTTGACTGGAAACGCAGGAACCTGAGCCAACTCTTGCGCTATCTGCGATTCCGTGAGTCGCTTATAACCATATATCGACGGAATATAAGCACTCACAAAATTAGGATGGAAACGCAACTTGAAACGATGAAACATCCAACCTCCAATTTTCACCTTAACCAACATATCGGAATCTACACTGCCATCCCGATAATGATATACCACGGCATAAAGACTACCCGCCTCATTACGGGTAACGAACTCAACGTCTGTTTCTGTATGATCCACATCCCTTGGTTCACCCATGCGCATGATGGCATTATTAAACTTTAGATAGGCAGACCTATCGGTATATTCATCACCATAAAAGGTAGAGACTACTGCAATAGGGTCGTCGCTATCATTTTTGGGGAATAGCTTATCAAAATTGATTACTCCTTGATCCATACGCCATGCCTCCTATCGGTTATAGTCTACCACGATGTTGTACTTGGCGAGGACGGGTACCAGGCCGGTCATTACTCCCTTTCCAAGGAGTGGGACGGCATCCAATACGCTGTATGGGATAACCTTCTTCTTTGGAAGCTGCTCACGGTTGGCTTCCTCTTCGAGAAGCTTCTTGTAAGTTTCCAACTCCTTGTCGGCATCATCGCGCTCATCGAGGGTTTTCTTGTATTTGGCATTCAGCTCGTCATACTGCTTCTGGGCTTCCTTGGCTTGCTGGCGAAGCTTGGCAATGTAATCGCTGGCTTTATTCATAGTGGCATCGGCTTCGGCGGCTTGCTGCACCAGGGTATCGACTTCCTTCTGATGCTGGGATTTCTGGTCTGCTAGCTGCTGCTGAAGAGAGGCAATTTCTTTGCGCAAGGCATCGGTATCGGTGGCGGTATGGACGAAATCGAACAGGCGCTCAATGTTCTGCTTTAATTGGGCGCAGGTTTCGGAGGTGGTGGCGATGAGGGTTGCGGCTTCCTCGGCTGTGAGGGTATAGCCGGACTTCTGCCCAGCGATGGAATCGCTGGGAACGGGGGCGAGAGGGGGACATGGCGAGGCGGCTGACTGCTGAGAGGCGGCTTGCTCGGCTGCCTTTTCTTCTGCCTTCTTTTCCTCGGCTTGCTGCTCCTGCACGATGGCGATAGCGGAAGGCATGTCCTCCAGCTTGTCATAGTAATTATCTTCCTGGGCATCTAAAGAAAGGCGACCTTCGTAGGCTTCCCACAGACCGTTGTCGATGAGATAGTAGATAGCAGAAAGCACGATGCGCTCGCCGTGCTCCTCGATGTAGGTGTTGAGAGGGACTACCCAGGCTTTCTCTACCACGTCCTTGAGCCATTCCTTATAGACGATGTTCATCAGCTTCTTCTTATCCTGCTCTTCGGTGTAGCAGGAGGCGATGCGGGGAATGATGTAGAGGGGTTCCGTCTTCTGCAGGAAGTTCTCGAAGTTGATTCCGAGTGCCTGACGGACGATATTGCTTGTGCTCTTGAATTTATACTTCTTCAATAATGAGCGAAGGATATTTTGTTGTTTCGTGTTCATGTTTTTATTGCTGTTTATTGTTTGTTATGAGCTTATACTTCAGCCCCCTGTGCTGGGTCTGCTGGCCAGCCATTTTCACTGTAGACCGCCTTGCGCTCTTCGGCGATTCCTCGGCGGTTGTCATAAGATACTGGCTGTTCGCCGGCTGCTACTCGCTCCTTGTTGTACTCAGTAAAGGCGATGCCCAACTTATCCATATACTCCTCGTTGGCTTTGCGATTGGCTACCTTACTATCGTGGGAGGCTTTTTGATACTGTGCATGGGCATCGGTACGCTCGGCATCCATCAGAACGAAGAAAGATTTCTTTTCCAAGGTCTGCTTGCCCAGAAACTCCTTCAGGCAGGCTTTCTGATGCGCCTTAAATTCTACTTCTTTCTCCATGATGTCCTTCTTGCGCTTCATGAACTCAGCGCCAGCCTTGGTCTTGATTTCCAAAGCTGCATCCTGCTTCTTGTTTCTCTCCTCACGCAAAGGCGCGAGGACCTCTTTTTGGAACTCTTCTAATGTTCTCATTTCTAATAATCTTTAATGTATTAAACTTATAATGTTCTTATCATTAAACATCAGGTAACGGCGAAAATGTAGCCTCGGTAGGAATAGAAGCCAAAACTACGATTCTGTTTACCTGAAATTATTTTTAATCAAAAAGCGAAGGGTTTTGTCTCTTCTTTTTTTCTTTTCTTGCTGCTTTTTCTGCTTCCTCACCCTTCTTCTTTACATCGGCAGCCTGGGTGAGAATTTTCTTCAGCTCCTTACGGGAAACCAAAGGGTTTGCCTGAACTATCCCGATGAATAAAGTTCTGCCCAGCTTCTTGTAGAGCGGGATGAACTTCTTATCTACCAAATCGGCTGGCTCACCTTCAGAAATGCCTGCCTGGGTCAGATCTTTACCCTCCTTATTCACAATGAGGAAAGTTCTCGTCTTACCACCTTCACCAGTAACCTGCACACCTCCGGAATACTTGGCTACGCTCAGTTGGCTATTCATCCAAGACTCCTTGGTAAGCAGGCTGGCTTTAAATTCTTTTTCCATATCTTTACCTTGTTATATATGTTACTAACTAACCTGCTCCATCTCCTTATCCGGGCAGTCGGCGGTGTTCTGATACTGTACATACCGTTTCCGTTTGCAGCAGTACAATCCGCCGACGCAATACCTGCCGTGTAGGCATACCCAGCAAGGCTTGGCATCAGGCTTCTGTAAACAATGGGTGAAATTAATCATCTTGTTTCACTACTGTCCAATAAAATAGGGCAATTCGATCTTTGAAATAGTTGATTTATAGTCTTTTATGCCGTATTTTGCAATGAAACGGACTTGATTTTGTAACTTTGTAGCCAAAAATAATTGGCTACTATGTTTCAAGACAAATACGTTTTCGCTCAACTTACTGCATTTCTGAATAGAACTCAGTTCAACAACTACGTACGCAAGTATGATGGCAACCGCTATGTGAAGCACTTCACTTGCTGGAACCAACTTCTTGCTATGATGTTCGGTCAACTGAGCAATCGTGAGAGTTTACGTGACTTGATAGTTGCATTGGAAGCTCATCGAGCTAAGCAATATCATTTGGGTCTTGGACGCAATACTATCGTAAAGGCAACTCTTGCTTATGCTAATCAGACTCGTGATTACAGAATTTTCGAAGACTTTGCATTCTATATGATGAAGGAAGCTTGCGAAAAGCGAGAAACCAACATTTTGAATATACCAGGCAAGAAGTATGCTTTTGATTCGACAACAATTCCGTTGTGTCTTGCAACTTTTCCATGGGCAAAGTTCAGAAGTAAGAAAGGAGGAGTCAAAGCACATGTCTTATATGACATAGAAGCCCAAGTTCCAGCTTTCTATACTGTGACCACAGCATCAAAGCATGATTCCACAGCAATGTCTTCAATTCCGTACGAACCAAATAGTTACTACATTTTCGATAGGGCTTATGATACTTTCAAGGAACTTTATAAGATTCATCTTACAGGTTCCTATTATGTAGTCAGAGCCAAAACGAACTTGAAGTACAAAACGGTAAAATGGAAGCGAAGAATGCCAAAGAATGTACTAACTGATGCAGAAGTAAAACTGACAGGATATCTTTCCGAAAAGAAGTATCCTGAATCATTCAGATTCATTCGATACTACGATGAAGAAGATGATCGTGAGTTTACTTTTCTGACGAATGCAAAGCATCTTTCGGCGTTGGATGTCGCAAATCTATATAAAAAAAGATGGTTGGTTGAGCTATTTTTCAAATGGCTAAAGCAGCATCTTAAGATAAAGAGATTCTGGGGCACAACGGAGAATGCTGTACGCATACAGATTAGTGTTGCCATTATCACTTATTGTCTCGTGGCTATTGTTCACCATGATATGCAATTGAAACGCTCAACATATGAAGTTTTGCAGATTCTAAGCATTTCTTTGACGGACAAAACACACCTAAGAGATCTATTTGATAAGACTATTTTCAACGATGTCAAAGAACTCGAATATCCCCTTTTTAAGGGACTATTTGATTAATTAATTAATGTGTCCAATTTTTATTGGACACTAATGATCTTGTTTTAATTTTAAAAGTATATCTCACCTATCTTTTCGGTTGCAAAGATACAAAAATATTTCAAACAATGATAGGTTAGCTATTATTTAATTTATAATTTGGTCTAAATTTAAGAATTATTATATATTAGATACTAAAAAAGGTATAGTTTTTACGACTATACCTTCTTATTATTATATCTTTACCACCATTACTTTTCTTCTTTCAAGTCATTCTTGATTTCATCCCACATTGCCATTTCCACCTTCTTTCCGTCGAAGTGACCTACGGCTACGAGCTGACCCCCTTCCTGGGTAGCATCGGCAGAAGAGATAGCGTTGCTGCGGATAATCATGATGTCGAACTCATGGATGGCATCCCGGATGCTCTTCATATCGATGTGCTGCATATCCTCGCGCGCATTCTGACGGATGCGCTGAATGTCTATATCGGTGAGCTTGGTCTTGGTCTGCTCCTGCGCCTTGCGTACGGCTGCTGTCTCCAGGTCTATACGCTGCTGTTCGTAGGCTTCACCTATCAAATCAGCATTCTTGAGTTGTGCTAAGAGGTTAAGAGATCTTTTGAATGCCTCTGCTCCCTGCGACATCATGCTAATGGCAAAGCTCTGCTCCAGCAGGAGGGTTTTGCCCTTCACCTGCCAGTGAATCAGGCCAGCCTTCTCCCATTTACTGACCGAAGCATGAAGGCTACTCAAAATTATCATAGTCTTCTTGATCTCCTTCTCTTTATTTCTTTTAAACGGATTCCACATAATCAATATATCTTGTTTTAAAATGAATATTTCAGTTAAAAAGCGCCCTATGCTCACGCACCGGGGAGGTATAGGGAAAATGAGTAAAAGACCCTAGATTGCTTTGATTTACACATTGTATCACGGTTTTACCTTACGCTAAAGGGACTGACGTAATAACCATTTCCAATAATTTCACCTAAAAAGATGAACAGCTTAGAGTTTTAAAAATCTATTCTAAATATTAAAACATGAAGAATTATCATTAATGGGTGATGAACCTGGTGCCATCTACTTCGAGTACCAGTATATCGTTAACCACACGGATTTCTCCGCTGTTAACGAACTGCACTTTTCTCTGATGGCGCAGAACATCTACCTTCAGACAGACGCATTCACCTTCATCTACGTGTCCGGTCTTGGTGAGGAACTTGATGTAGAACGGCTTGCGCTCTACCTTCCTCGCTGTCTGCGGATGAATATAGCCAGTTACATGCTGACCGCTGCGTGGGTCTATCCATTGCCACTTCTCGCAGAACTGACGGAGGTTCTGATAAGACTGCTTATATCTTGTCATGGCGATACATATTTATCGGTTTACTAATGCTTACACGTTGCCGCCGAAGTCGTGATAATCACGATGGCTTTTCTGCTCCATATCCTCTGCATAAGGAGGCATCTGGGCATGCAGGAAACGGTCCAGGATGATGCTCTTTACCTTTTGTTTCTCCTTGGCCACCCTTTGCCGATGTCGCAATATATCGGGCAAACAGATATTCCTTAAAGGATTGGACCAGTCGGACGAATTATCCCAGGCTGCATAGTCAGGATAGAGTACCATCGAATAATGCGACAGCTTGCCCGTTGGCGTATCTAGCATCGGACCAGCTACGGTGAAAGCCTTTTCCTCGTTGTAAAGAACCATGTGCGAGGTCTGTACTGTTACGTCCTTATGATTCACATAAAGGATTCTGTCCTTATACTCCTGCAGATGGGTATCCAGCCAATCCTCTACGCTCTTGTCGGTAGAGAGCACCAGGTGAGTGATCCATTCACGTTCGAAACAAGTCTGCAGGTAGTTGATGATATAACCGGTGGCAGAAGTCCTGCTTACGGTCATCGCCAGTACCATCACACAGAAATGGTTCTTTGTTCCACGGCTCGAAGTCGTATCAGCCAAATATCCGATGGCGTGGAAGAATTTATCCAGCAGCACATCGCCCTGGGTGTAGAAACTCAACGCCCGTCGTGGAGCCTGCATCACGGCCTTGGGCAGTTTTTTATCCACGCAGCAGGGAGGAATAAATAGCAATGTATCGTCCATAATCTTATTTTATTCGTTCGATGTAAGTTTAATCATTGATAATCATCGGCATGAGCAGGGTCAATGCTCTTGGCGATGAGTCGTTGGCGGTGATGGTTCCTGCACGGCTTGGGTCGCCCAGGTGCAGGCAGACGGTATCGCTTGGGATAGGTGCAAGGGTGTCGAGCAGGCTGCTTGCCTTGAACCCGATGCGGTAATCTTCCGGACATGTTCCGTCATTGATAAGTACCTGGTCGGTTGCCGACATGCCGAAATCAATATCCTGCGCAACAATATCGAGGAACATACCGTCTTTCTTCAGTACAATGAGGTTGCTGCTCTCACTTGCGAAGAGCGCCACACGCTTCACTACGCTTGCCAACTCTCGCTTATCTACCACAATATCATAAGGATTGCCACGAGGAATGACGGAATTGTAGTTAGGGAATTGACCAGCTGCCTTCTTGCAGACGAAGGTAATATCGCCCGAAGTAAAACGAACCATATTCTCGTTAGCTTCAATATCAATATCCTCACAGTCGTCGAAAACGGAAAGGGTCTTGAAGAAAGTGCTATAAACGAGAATCTTACCTGGTGTTCCCTCACGGAAGAAATCGCTGCCTCCCGTCTCAGGATTGTTGGTATGGATGAGCTTGATGAGGGTATGACCGTTGGAAGCTACAAATGTAACCTCGCTGCGGTCCTCGGCTACATCGATACAAAGGCACTTCATTACCGGACGAAGTTCTGAATCAGATACAAACTTTCCGGCATGGGAGAGGACGTTGCTGAAGGGTGCCATCGGAAGGGCGATATGAAGGCTGGCATTATCAGGCTGCGCTGCACGAGGAAACTCCTCTGCACCGAAATAAACCAGGCTGACATTACCCTTCTTCACGTTATCGCCGTTCTGTGTGCAGTACTCGATATTCATCGAGCGCTCCTTGTCCTGAGAGAGGTCCATGGTGACTACGCAGTCAGCATGGAGGGTGGAGAGGAGGGATAGTAAGGATGTGATAGGCAGAACGGCATCTTCCTTGAAGCTGCCTTCTACGATGCTGAGAGGGGCGGGGATGATAAGCTCTGAATCAGTGGTAGCTGATACGAAGAAGAACTTACCATCTTCCTTGCGCTGGGTTAAGAGCACGTTGCTCAAGATGGCGATAGTTGATTTACTATCAATACACTTCGCAGCTTTCTGCAGAGCCTGACGAAGCAAGAGGGATGATTGCGCTTGTATTTTCATTTTGCTTTTTATTTTTATAGAAATTCGATTTCATTATTTACAAATTTAATATATGTCTTGAAGAACTGCGTTACCTGCTCACAGGCTCCGCTACCAGTGTAGGTGCATCTGCCCGTGCAGTTGGTTCGGGTACCGTCCGGATGCTCGCAATACTCACCGGGGCCTGTACCGCCTCGATGCTGCGGGCAAAGATACACGAAGGTATCTACCCAGGCTTGGCGATTGGCTACCCGGATGCCTTTCTTCTTTTTTTCTTCTTTCTTTGCCATAACTTTTTAATTTTTACCAACGATAGAATCGCTGGGAACGGAGGCTAGAACGGCAGGTTGCTCTTGTCTATCTCGTCTACGGTAACTGCTGCAGTGTTGCTATCGCTGCCGTTCGGTATCGCTTGCCTTCTGCCCTGCTTGCGGGAGGTGAATGCCTTCCAGCGTTCTTCCTCTTCTGGGGTAAGGGAGACGATGTTACCATCATCATCACGGTACGGTAATGGGTCGGGACCTTCCACGTATTCCTTGGCGATACGTTTTAACTCGTCATAGCTTTCAGGAATATGATCCTTGCCTTTGCGGAAGAAGAAATAAACGTGCTTGCTGGTTTTTACCCTGCGGATATGCTTCGGCTCTACACTTTCATCATTCTCCCATTCCCGTCCTACGAAGTACTCCTCCGTTATCCAGGCTCTGAGCTTGAAACAGCCGTGGCGCTTGTTATCCTCGCCAATCAGAAGATTCTCCGGATTGCAGTCGATATTCATATTCTCGCAATACTTCCTGATTTTCTTCTTGAAGGTGGCTCGGCTGTACTCCTTACTCTTACCCTCGCTGGCATCAGCCCAATCTCGCATAAACTCATTAAACATTTCGTCTGCACAGATAGGTGCCGAATATACCTCGTTACGACTGAAGAACCACTCAAAGTAGTTCACCGTGTTCTCGGTCAGCTCTCTTACCATCAATCTTCGCTGAACGTTCTTCTGAGGAGCAACTGCAAAGGTATGATAGCGCATGATGAACTGCACGGCAAGGGCACAGATATATATCGCCTGATTGCGGTCTCGCTCATTCAGCTTTTCGGGGTCCGAGGCGAGATTCTTCATTACCTCTTTAGGAGAGCGCGCCAACTTATGTTTCATGGGGTTCTCACCACAAAATCTGTCGGATAATGACACCAAGGGGAAACGTCTAAGCGTACTATCTTCACTATCACTTAACTGATAGTTACTGGTAATCACGTTCAATGGCGATTCTTCCAGCTTGAAGACGATAGGGTCGCCGAACTTTCGCTCAACCTTGGCTCCCGCCGTTACCTTAATATAGAAGTACTTCATCGGGAAACCCGAAGGCTTATCTTCCCAGTGTATTACCCTAAACTTACCCGGATATATCAGTAAATCAGAAAGAGCAAACTTTGCGTCGGCAATCGTTACAAACTCTTTCATATCGACACGCAGCACATTCACCGCTGAACCTACCACGAGGTTTATCATGAGTGATTTACCTGAACCGCCACTTGCCTGCTTTTCGTCCTCCACCGCATCTTCGAGGAGATAGGGACAGATACTCTGCATGTCAGCCCATGAGCGATAGCAGATTCTTCCCAAACAGGAAATCATGTTGGCAAAATGAGAGTTGATGTCGGCGATGGCTTCAGGGGGCATTGGCTTCTTGTTGCGAATACTATCCTGCTCCAGTCTCCACTGCACATTGCAGCAACCGCGTATCACTCTCAGTACAGGCCAAAGTTCTTTCTCCTGCTTGCCTTGCCAATCTACTTGCCAGCGGAAGGTCTGCGCCCAATCTTTGAGGTCTTTCTTCTTCTGGTCGATTTCCTCTCTCGTAAAGACTGGTGAGCCATCCTCATTAACCTGCGCTTCCTCTTGGGCAATGGCAGCCACTTTATCCTTATATTCCTGACTCTCGCTGATGACGAAAGGAGGATTGAAAACCCTCATCGTGAAATCATACGTTTTCTTTGCCAGGGCTGGGATGAAGAAATTCAGCTTCTCGTAACTGACTGGCGTGATAGCTTCGGGAGTAATCTTCAATGCTACATTGCGGAAGAAGAAATACTCCGTATGAGCATCGAAACTCTCGGTGAAGTCTATCACCATGCTCTGCAAACCTCCAGCCGATTTTTCGCTGAAATTCTTGTCTATCAGGTTGGCGCAGTCTGACATCATCTTGCGCTCCTTGTCATTGTACCGCCAACTCTGTTCGGTGAACTGCAGGAGTTGAACCTTTGTTGCCTGGATGATACTCTTCTGGTCGATGTATTCCACGAAACATCTATCCAGGTGGATATACTGACCTACAAGGTCGGTACTCTCAGGGTCTATCATTCGGTAATAACCATGGCAGGTCATAAAGAGCCAAACCTTGGTAGGCGATACCTTGCAGGTAGGCGGTTTAGGTTTGCCGCTTCTCGGATCACGAGGATATTCTATCTCGAATGGGTCCGTATTGTTGGCTCCTCGCAGTCTTGAGTATAGCGGCAACCGTATATCGTGGTCGAACTTGAAGTTGTCGGCATCATCCATGTGGTAGCACATCAGATAATCTCTCACGCTTCTTGGAGAGCACCCGTACAACCAGTTCCACCTTTGATTATATCTGCTTCTGAAACCGTCGGGCAGCGTGGCATAACAAATATCACAATACTTGGTTGCGACGGCTCCACAATCCCTTTGGCTGGCGATGTCGTTAGGGTAAATCATAATGACCCTTTCGGCAAATCGCTTCATTTTCTGATACTGAACGGCATTAAAGTCTAACTTTTCCTGTCTCCACTGCCCACGCTCGATATACCAGAAGTTTCTTCTACCCAGCGAAAAGGCTACATGGTACCAGCAGTATTTCTGAAAATGCTTATCCTGCGCCTTATCCTGACGCAGGGAACGCATGGCATAATAGATGCTCAATGCGTCTTCCGGTGTCCGGCAGAAAACGATGTTCTGAGCCTTGATGTCACCTATTTCTATAGGTTTATCTTCAGCATGAAAGGTGCCTTTCGGCTCTCCGTCCTTCGTTTCGTTCTCTACCCATATTTCTTTCGTCTCCGTATAAGGCTCGCCAGGTTGTAACTTTTCTATTGCCGAATGAACGGCAGTAGAGTTGTTACTCCGATGGTCCATGGCATAGGTGAAAACCTTGTCACCCATCAGCCATTTACTCACCTTGCGCACGCTGTGATCCTCGCAAGTAGAGAAGACGATCGGGTCTTGCTGCATTGCCGGACGGAAAAAGCAGCCGCAACTTCCCTGCGGTGCTATCACGTCTGTAGCGAAACATACGAACAGTGGATTCCATGGAGTGCCGTAAATCACTTCACTCACCAGTTGCCCGTTTCTCACTACGTTAGGCAGGGTTACTTTATCTACGGCAAAGATGCGGAAATCTTCGTTCAGCATTCTTGTGTTGAAGTCCTTGCCGAAGCCGTATTGCGGAATGCCTTTAACAGATGTGACCTCGCACCCCAGGGCTGCAAGCTCCTGGGGGTTGAAGTCAGTTTTGGGCATAAATGAGAAAGTTTCTATCGTCTGTGCGGCAATAGTTCGATAGTCCATCTTGGCAAAGAGCATAGGCCATTTGGCTCTCGTCTTCTCGTTGTCGCCATATACCCTCACGATGAGGTCATGGCACAGACGCAGCAGACTGGCTCCGTGCATCGGAAGTTTACGCATGGCTGCATAGAGTTCTAAGGCTCCGTAGCCATACTTGCCTGTCTTGGTACACATCCAGCGCAGGGCACCATGCTCTGCCTTGGAATTGTCTTCCACCCCTACACCGTTATACATACCGCCCCGCTCATTATTGTATATAATGAGATGGGGAGTCTGTTTTGCTTTGCCCTGCTCGCCATCGTCTGCCTCTTCCTTCTGACAGAGCGGACAGAAACAGGCAGTCTGTCCCTCGATGCGCTGCTCATCGGCAGGTTTTACGAGGAAAGCCATGTCGAGATTGGCTAGCTGGTTAAGTATAGGATGGAATAACATATCTTACATCAAGAGTATTTATAGAGTTAAAAGAGATAGGGAAGGCACCACTCTTGACCATTGACCAGCGATGGAATCGCTGGGAACGGGGCGCAGAGGGTAGGCCAAACTTCAAGTGTTTACACCTTGCCGGGTTATATTCTAGAGCGAGCGGTCGGAGCATTTGTAAATCTGTGGTACTCGCCCGCTGAATATTTCCTAACGCCAAGACGCAGAGGTGAAGCGGTCCCCGCGTCTTTCCAGCACCGGCAAAGATGCAGTGGTACAGCGTAGTCGTAGGGCATTACTGACTCCTACTACCCTTCGTTAGAGTGTTCCGAGGTAGCCTCCCCTATTCTCTTTATATCAATATTATCAAAGCAGGAAGACCGTCCGGTCTTCCTGTCATTTTAACCGATGGCTCGGTTGTCTAATAAAATAAAGTCGGAATCGAAGTGTATATCGTACCGAAGTTGCATGATGTCATGCAGAATATCTTTTATTTCTTCATATCTTCACGTTTTATAAATTCAAGAATGTTTCCAGGCGATAATGCCTGATTTTGCAGTTGCAGATGGTTTCCATACGGTGTACGATCATCTGCGAGAGACTTTCCATCGTGAGGAAATCGGTATCAAGACCGATGATCTGCACTTCCTGCCTCCAATAAATCTTGCCGTTCTTGCGGCGGCAACTGTGCGAAGGTGTGATGATCATATCTTCCACGCTGCCCGTCATCATCCTGCAAAGATACTCGCAGGTATCTTTCAGCAGAGCAAAAGGCGCATAGAAGAGAAGGGTCGGAATATCATCCCTCAGTCCGCTCATCGTCTCGGTATAGGCGAAGCGATGCAGCATTCTGTATCGGGATAGGTTCCTATGCCTCTGCTGTATGCCAGTCCGGTTGGGGATATAGGGCAAATCAAATAACCTTGGCATAGCCTTCTCTTATTTTCTTCATCATCTGCCAGGTGGAGTAAATGCTTCGCTTGCAGTCGAAGAGCGGGTCATGTGCTACACCCTCGTCATCGGCGATGTCCTTATAGTCTGTAGTCAGGGCGTAAGCCTTGTCTAGGTCGAAACGTTCCTCGTTTGGCTCGGCTGCATCCCAGATGATTCTCGCAAGTTCAAGATAGAACGTGCGATGGTCTCTCAACTGGGTATGCTTAATCTGGAACTTGATGCCCAGCTTGTAACAGATATATCTCAGAATAGCCGGATCGAAGTCGGTACCCTGTGCCCAAAGGCAGAGGTCTTCATCACCGAGTTTCTTCTTGATATATTCTATCCATCCGAAGAGGTCGTTCACTACCACATCAATAGGCTGGCAGGGCGACTCGTCGCTATCGCTATCGAGCAAGGCGGCTTTTGCCTCGTCACTCTGTTTTGCCCACCAGTCTGCCGTGCTCTGGTCGAAGGTGAACCCATTCAGGAACATGCTTCGCAGATCAACGTGGGCAGAAAATGTGGAATTTCTCAAAACGCCGTCTCCTTCATCGAAGAAAGGCGACTCTTTACCGTAGCGCTTCCACGCCACCGCGCCGATACTCATTACGGCTGCGGTGGGAGAAAGCGAACAGGTTTCCAAATCAACAGTTACATCTATCATTTGTAGTTATGAATTTTTAAATAGAAGACCAGCGATAGAATCGCTGGGAACAGAAGAGAGAGGGGTAAGGCTTTTTTTACCCTTTTACCCTTAAAAGCAGTAGCGCTTTAATTCCTTCCTGCTCCCATGGCTTCCAATCATCGGCGGTGAAACGCTTGATGATTGTTGTACGGCTCATGCCCCGCGCTTCCATAAAGGCAAAGAAATTCATGCAGAGGCCGTTGTTAGCCTTCTTCAGATCGGAAGAGCGTCGTGTAGGGAAAGAGTGTAGATCTCGGTGGTCGCCGTATCATTAAAAAAAAAAAAA